>DAIRTI010000004.1:0-61118 GCA_036803965.1 Propioniciclava sp. | reverse complement strand
AAGGGATGACGCCTTCGGTCTTGTAGCCGATATCGAGCAGGACCTCGTCCCGATCGACCTTGACCACCGTGCCGGTGACGATGTCACCGTCGTTGAAGTACTTGATTGTTGAGTCGACTGCTTCGGCGAACGCCTCCGCGGAACCGATGTCGTCGACTGCGACCTGAGCGGCCTCAGGAGAGGAGGTCATGTAGTAGGGCTCCGATAACTGTGGATGTTGAGTTGGATGGTGCGGCCCTGAAACGCCCGTCCTGCTCGGTCCGAGTCCGGACAGACCACACCGATTCACCACCCTAACTGCCACGGCGGACGACGGTCAAAACCGACCGCCGCCCGCCGCGCTGGGCTCAGGCAGAGGCCCCGACGGGCTCGGCCACGGCGTCCTCGCGCTCGGCGGGACGACCGTCCCGTCCGACCTCGAGCAGGCCGTTGCGCTTGGCCACGATCGTCGGCACGAGGGCCTGTCCGGCGACGTTGGTCGCGGTGCGTGCCATGTCGAGGATCGGGTCGATCGCGAGCAGCAGGCCGACGCCCTCCAGCGGCAGCCCGAGGGTCGACAGGGTCAGTGTCAGCATGACGACGGCCCCGGTCAGGCCCGCGGTCGCGGCCGAGCCGACGACGGCGACGAACGCGATCAGCACGTAGTGCGTCCAGTTGAGCGGGACGCCGAACAGCTGGGCCACCGTGATGGCCGCGAGCGCCGGGTAGATCGCGGCGCAGCCGTCCATCTTGGTGGTCGCGCCCAGCGGGACGGCGAACGACGCGTACTCGCTCGGGACACCGAGCCGGTTGATCACGTTGTCGCGCGTGATCGGCAGAGTGCCGACCGAGGAGCGGGAGACGAACGCGAAGCCGATCGCCTCACCGGCGCCGGCGAAGAACCACCGGACGCTCAAGCCGTGCAGCTTGAGCAGCAGCGGGTAGAGGCCGAACAGCACCAGCGCGCAGCCGATGTAGACGTCGAGGGTGAAGATGCCGAGCGGGGCGATGAGATCCCACCCGTAGGACGCCACGGCCTTGCCGATGAGGGCGGCCGAGCCGATCGGTGCCAGCCGGATGATCCACCAGACGAGCTTCTGGAACACCTCGAGGGTCGCCTTGGCGATGTCGACGAAGGGCGCCGCCTTCTCGCCGGCGGCCAGGGCGGCCGCGCCGAGGGCGATGCCGAGCACGACGAGCTGCAGCACGTTGAAGTTGACCGCGGACGTCGCGGCACCGTTCGTGACCGACGTCGAGACCTCGAGGCCGAGGAAGTTGCCGGGGACGAGCGACTTGAGGAAGTCGAGCCAGGTGCCCTGGGTCGCGACCGCCTTGGCGCCGGTCGTGCTGATCGTCGCGTTGGCGCCGGGGTTGGTGAGCAGCCCGAGGCCGATGCCGATGAGCACCGAGATGAACGACGTGATCGCGAACCAGACCAGCGTCTGGACCGCCAGCCTCGCGGCGTTGGTGACGTGGCGCAGCTGGGTGATCGACACGATCAGGGCCGTGAGGACGAGCGGGGCGACGACCACGCGCAGCAACTGCACGAAGATCGTGCCCACCGTCGTGAGCGTGGTGGTGAGCCAGGCGAGGTTGAACGAGCGGGCGAGGAATCCGAGGAGGACGCCCACGGCCAGGCCGATGAGCACCTGGGCCCAGAAGGGAATGCGCCGGCGCTGGGAGGCGTCCGGGCGTGCGGTAGCCGAAGACATGCAGAAGACCTTTCGAAGGGGGGATGGCGCGGCCCCGCCGGCGTGCACGGCGGCGCGCTCGAAGGCGCGCATCGGCCGGAGTTCAGGGAACCGCAGGGCGCGACAGCGCCCGGGAGACGGGGGTCAGGAGAGACAGGACGCCCCGGCGCGAAGGCAGAGATCGACGTCGAGCCGGTGCCAGAACACGGCCATCTCGTCCCCTCTCTCGCGCGATTGCTTGAAGATTCTATCAATCGTGGGCTCGTTGTCGAATCACCACGGCGGCCGAACCGGCGGCTCGATCTTCGGCTAGCGTGGACCCAGCACAGCACAGGAGGCAGAAATGAGCGGAGTCGCGGAAGTCCATCCCGAGGCCACCCTGACGCCGAGCAAGGTCGAGTTGGTGGCGGCCTGGATGCCGAAACAGGGCTGGTACAAGGGCACGGACGCCTCGGACGCCGCCCGCGTCGCCTCGTTCCGGTTCGTCGACCCCTACGGCGAGGTCGGCATTGAGACGCTGCTGATCCGCTCCGGGGGCGTGGTCTACCAGGTGCCGCTCACCTACCGTCCCGAGCCCCTCGAGGGCGCCGAGGGATACCTCGTCGGGGAGATGGAGCACTCGATCCTCGGGCACCGCTGGGTCTACGACGGCACCGGCGACCCGGTCTACGTCGACGAGCTGCAGCGCGTGATCCGCGACGGCGACGACGAGGCCGACCTCAACATCGACGCCCCCAAGTCGATGACGGTCCAGGGCAGCGGCGTCGTGCTGGTCTCGAACTCCACCGGGCAGATGAAGCTCCACCGCGTCGTGGACCCGGCCCCCGAGCCGTCCAAGACCCGGGTCTCGGTCGGCACCCTCGAAGGCACCTGGACCCTCGACGGTGTCGAGCGCACCACCCTGCTGGCCAGCCTGTACTGACCCCCGGCGCCACCTAGTGCGCGGCGTCGTGCCAGGAGCGTCCGACGCCGACGGACACGTCGAGGGGCACCAGGAGGTCCATGGCGTGACCCATGCGGTCGCGGACCAGGGTCTCCAGCGCCTCCCGCTCCCCCGGCGCGACCTCGAAGACCAGTTCGTCGTGCACCTGCAGCAGCATCCGTGACGCGAGGCCGGCCTGGGCCAGCCCCGCCTCGACGTCGAGCATCGCGAGCTTGATGATGTCGGCGGCCGAGCCCTGGATCGGGGCGTTGAGAGCCATGCGCTCGGCCATCTCGCGGCGCTGCCGGTTGCTGGACGTCAGGTCGGGCAGATAGCGACGGCGTCCGAGCAACGTCTCGGTGTAGCCGGTCTTGCGCGCCTCGGCGACCAGGCCGTCCAGGTACGCCCGGGCGTGCCCGAAGGACTCGAAGTACTCCTCCATGAGCCCTCGGGCCTCCGACGTGGGGATTCCGAGCTGCGAGCTCAGCCCGAACGCCGACAGTCCGTACGCCAGCCCGTAGTTCATCGCCTTGACCTTGGCGCGCTGGCCGGGCGTGACGGCCTCGGGCGGCACCCCGAACACGCGCGCGGCCGTGGCGCTGTGGAAGTCGTGGCCCGAGCTGAACGCCTCGATGAGCGCCGCGTCCTCGGACGCGTGCGCCATGATCCGCATCTCGATCTGGCTGTAGTCGACGCTCATCAGCGCCTCGTAGCCGGCCCCGACGACGAACGCCTCGCGGATGCGCCGCCCGTCCTCGGTGCGGATCGGGATGTTCTGCAGGTTCGGGTCGGTCGACGAGAGGCGTCCGGTGGCGGCCACCGTCTGCAGGTAGGTGGTGTGGATGCGGCCGTCGTCCGCGATCGCCTTCTGCAGCCCCTCGACGGTCTGCCGCAGCCGGATCTGGTCTCGGTGCCTCAGCAGGTGCTCCAGGAACGGGTGCTCGGTCTTCGCGAACAGCGACTCCAGCGCGTCGGCGTCCGTGGTGTAGCCGGTGCGCGTGCGCCGTGTCTTGGGCATGCCCAGCTCGTCGAACAGCACGGTCTGCAGCTGCTTGGGCGAGCCGAGGTTGATCTGCTTGCCGAGCACCCCGTACGCCGCCTGCTCGGCCGCCCGCACCTGGTCGTCGAACGTCGAGTACAGCTTCGCGAGGTAGCTCTCGTCGACGGCCACGCCCGTGCGCTCCATCTTGGCCAGGATGCGCAGCAGCGGGAGCTCGACCTCCACCAGCAGCGGGCTGCCGCCATGGGCGTCCAGTTCGGACGCCAGCGCCTCGGCCAGCTCCACGACGGCCCGGGCGCGGACCATCGCGTCGGTGCCGGACTCGTCGGCTGCCTCGGCGAACAGCGCGAGCTGGTCGGTCGGCTCCGACGAGGGCCCCGCCTCGACCGCCAGCTCCCGCTTGAGGTGGCGCACGGTCAGGTCGCCGAGATCGAACACCCGCTGGTCGGGCCGCAGCAGGTACGCCGCCAGCTGCGTGTCGACCGCGAGCCCCTGCAGCTCCCACCCCCGCGACCAGATCGCCAGCAGCGGACCCTTCGCGTCGTGCATCGCCTTCGGCGCCGCCGGGTCGGCCAGCCAGGACGCCAGCGCCGCGTCGTCGGTGGGCGTCAGAGCCGTCACGTCGAGCCAGGCGGCCGCCGAATCCGCGGACGCCAGCGCGAGACCCCGCAGGTCGCCCGCGCCGGCCCGCCAGGACCCCTCAGCCTGGACGCCGACCAGCCCGGTTCCGTGCTCGGCCAGCCAGGACGCCACCTCACCCGGCCCCAGCACCGTGCCGCTCATCACGAGCCCGCCCTCGGGCTCGATCGCCTTCTGGGGCAGGGTCTCCAGCAGACGGTCGCGCAGGACGCGGAACTCCAGCGAGTCGAACAGGGTGTGGACGGCCTCGCGGTCCCAGTCGCGGCGCTCGAAGTCGGCCAGCCCCCGGGGCAGCTCAAGGTCGGCCACGAGGGCGTTCAGTTCACGGTTGCGCCGGACGTCGTCGAGCCGCTCGCGCAGCGCCTCCCCCGCCTTGCCGCGCACAGCGTCGGCGTGCCGCAGCAGGTTTTCCAGCCCGTCGTACTCCGCCAGCCACTTGGCCGCCGTCTTCGGCCCGACGCCCGGTATGCCGGGCAGATTGTCGGACGACTCCCCCACCAGCGCCGCCAGTTCGGGGTAGCGCTCCGGCGGCACGCCGTACTTCTCCTGCACCGCCTCGGGCGTGTAGCGCCACAGGTCGGAGACCCCCTTGCGGGGGTATAGCACAGTGGTGTCGGCCGACACCAGCTGCAGCGAGTCGCGGTCGCCGGTGCAGATCAGCGTCTGCCACCGCGCAGTGGACGCCTGCCGGACCAGGGTGGCGATGATGTCATCGGCCTCGAATCCGTCGAGCTCCAGGTGCGGGATGTTGAGGGCGTCGAGCACCTCCTTGATCAGCTCGACCTGGCCCTTGAACTCGTCGGGGCTCGCGCTGCGATTGGCCTTGTAGTCGGCCCACTGCGCCGACCGGAACGTCTGCCGCGACACGTCGAACGCCACCGCCACGTGCGTGGGCTGCTCGTCGCGCAGCACGTTGATCAGCATCGCCGTGAAGCCGTACACCGCGTTCGTGTGCTGCCCGGTGGAGGTCGAGAAGTTCTCCACCGGCAGCGCGTAGAACGCACGGTAGGCGACGGAGTGCCCGTCGATCAGCAGCAGGCGCGGGCGCTCGGACGCCTCGTCGGTCTGGGTCACACCGCGACTCTAGTGGTGGCCTCCGACAACCGGCGCCCGGGCCCACAGGTGCCTGGGCCCACGCCGGACTCAGGCGTCGGCGTCCTTGACCCGGGCCTTGCCCTTCTTCGCGGCGCTCGCGTTGCTGTGCTCGATGACGCCCTCGGCGACCTCGCGCATCGACTTGCGCAGGTCCATGGCCGTCTTCTGGATCCAGCGGAACGCCTCGGGCTCGGTCAGCCCCAGGCCCTCCATTAGCAGCCCCTTGGCGTGGTCGACGGCCTTGCGCGACTCCAGCCGCTCGTGCAGGTCGCTGACCTCGTCCTCGACCGCGCGGATCTCGGCGTAGCGCGCCATCGCCAGCTCGATCGCCGGCACCACGTCGGACGCGTCGAACGGCTTGACGACGTACGCCATCGCGCCGGCCTCGCGGGCCCGGTCGACCAGCTCGCGCTGGCTGAACGCGGTCAGCATCACCACGGGCGCGATCCGCTCCTCGGCGATCGTGGACGCCGCCGTGATGCCGTCCATCTTGGGCATCTTGACGTCCATGACCACGAGGTCGGGCTGCAGCTGCCGGGCCTTCTCGACGGCTTCCTCACCGTCGCCGGCCTGGCCGACGACCTCGTAACCCTCGCCCTCGAGCAGTTCGACGAGATCCAGTCTGATCAGCGCCTCGTCCTCGGCGACGAGCACACGCGGGCGCGGCCCTGTCGTGCCTTCCTTGGCAGAACTCACGTTGCCTCTTCTCTCCTACGCCCGTGTAGGGCTCATTCGTTCGCCGCCGCCCCGTTGTGGCAGTATGGGCCAGGCCCCTGCCGGGGTGGCGGAATGGTAGACGCGGTCGGCTCAAACCCGACTGGCCGCAAGGCTGTAGGGGTTCGAGTCCCCTCTCCGGCACTCAATACCCGCTCGCGTCTCACGGCACCTCAACCACGCGCAGCGAGTTGGTCTTCCCGGCCGCGTGCCGCGGGTTGCCGGCCACGATCACGATCTTGTCCCCCGTGGTCACCATGGGCGCCTGCTGCTCCTCGATCTCCAGCACCTCGTGGCTCATCGTCTCCAGGACGTACGCCACCATCGAGTCGATCGTGGTGAACTCCGGCGTCGTCCAGGCCTTGACGCCCCAGGCCAGCGTCATGTTCTGGCTCGTCCGCGGGTCGGGGCTGAACGCGCACACCTGGATCTCCGACCGCAGCCGGCACAGCCGCAACGCCGTGTCGCCGGTCTTGGTGTAGGCCACCAGATACTTGGCGCCCACCCGGTCGGCCACCTCGACGGCCGCCTTGGCGATGACGCCGGAGGTCGTATGCGGATCCCACTTCAGGGTGGTGATGTTGCCGACGCCGAGCGACTCGGTCTTGGTGATGATCCGGGTCATGGTCTCGACCGCGACCGTGGGGTAGGCCCCCACCGCGGTCTCGCCCGAGAGCATCACGGCGTCCGCACCGTCGAGGATCGCGTTCGCGACGTCGGACGCCTCCGCGCGCGTCGGTCGCGGGCTGGTGATCATCGACTCGAGCATCTGGGTGGCGACGATCACCGGCTTCGCCCAGCGGCGCGCGGCGGTGATGATCGTCTTCTGCGCGGCCGGGACATCCTCCAGCGGCAGCTCGACCCCCAGGTCGCCGCGGGCGACCATGATGGCGTCGAAGGCGTCCACGATCTCCTCCAGGTGGAGGATCGCCTGCGGCTTCTCGATCTTCGCGATGACGGGGACGCGGCGTCCGACTTCGTCCATGACCGCGTGCACGGGCACGATGTCCTCGGCCGACCGGACGAACGACAGGGCCACCATGTCGACGCCGTGCAACAGCGCCCAGCGCAGGTCGTCGGCGTCCTTCTCGGACAGCGCTGGGACGCTCACCGCGACCCCGGGCAGGTTGATGCCCTTGTTGTCGCTGACCTTGCCGCCGACGACAACCTCGGTCACCACGTCGGTGTCGGTCACGTCGACCGCACGCAGCTCGACCTTGCCGTCGTCCAGCAGGATCTGGTCGCCCGGACGCACGTCGTCGGTCAGGGTGGCGAGCGTCGTGCCGCAGATCTCGGCGTCGCCCGGCACGTCACGGGTCGTGATCGTGAACTTCTCACCGCGGTTGAGCAGCTGCGGCCCCTCCGCGAACGTCGCCAGCCGGATCTTCGGCCCCTGCAGGTCGGCGAAGGTGCCGACCGGACGCCCCACGGCGTCCGCGGCCTCGCGCACCAGGTGCAGGCGCTTGAGGTGATCGGGGTAGCTGCCGTGGCTCATGTTGAGACGGGCGACGTTCATGCCGGCCCGCACGAGCGCCTCCACCCCGCCGGGGACGTCGGTGGCCGGCCCGAGGGTACAGACGATCTTTGCCTTGCGCACGAGGAAGACCCTAGCCGAGCGGCGCGTCCGGCGCCCCTTCGGGTTGCCGCGGCTGTTGCCGCCGGGCTCAGCGTGCCCGCAGCACGTCGAGCGCGTGCTGGAGGTCGTCGGGGTAGGGCGACTCGAAGGTCACCCAGTTGCCGGTGTGCGGGTGGTAGAACCCGAGCCGCACGGCGTGCAGCCACTGCCGCACCAGGCCCAGCTCGGCCGCCAGCACCGGGTTGCCGCCGTAGAGCGGATCGCCGACGATCGGATGTTTGATCGCCTGCAGGTGCACGCGGATCTGGTGCGTGCGGCCGGTCTCGAGATGCACGTCGAGCAGGGTCGCCGACCGTAGCGCCTCAATGGTGTCGTAGTGGGTGACCGAGTGCCGGCCGCCGTCGACGATCGCCATGCGCCAGTCGTGGCCCGGGTCGCGGCCGATCGGTGCGTCGATGGTGCCCGAGAACGGGTCGGGGTGGCCCTGGACCAGCGCGTGGTAGACCTTCTCGACGTCGCGGTTGCGGAAAGCCCGCTTCAGTGCCGTGTAGGCCGGCTCGCTCTTGGCGACCACCATCAGCCCGGACGTCCCCACGTCGAGCCGCTGGACGATGCCGCGCCGCTCGGCTGCCCCCGAGGTCGAGATCCGAAAGCCGGACGCCGCCAGGTGCGCCAGCACGTCGGGACCGTCCCAGCCCAGGGAGGGGTGTGCGGCCACGCCGGCCGGCTTGTCGACGACGACGATGTCGGCGTCGTCGTGAACGATCCGCATGCCCTGGACCACGCTCGGTACGACCTCGGCGACGCGGGGCTCGCTCAGGTCGACCTCGAGCATGTCGCCGGCGGTCACGCGATCGGACTTGGTCACCGGACGCCCGTTCAGCAGGACGCCGCCGCTCGCGATCAGCTCCGCGACGCGGCTGCGGCTGACGCCGGTCATGCGGGACGCCGCGGCGTCCACCCGCTCTCCGGCCAGTCCGTCGGGAACCAGCAGAACGCTCACGGCTCGCGCGCCGGGTGCTGCGACGGCTTGGGCTTCGCGTCGGCGAACCGGACGCCGTCGGGCCCCGTCTGCGCGATCACGACGAACCAGATGATGAGGACGGCGGCCGCCGTGATGCACATGTCGGCCACGTTGAAGATCGCGAAGTAGGGCAGTTGGATGAAATCGATGACGTGACCGCGGAAGGGGCCCGGCTCGCGGAACAGCCGGTCGGTGAGGTTGCCCAGGATGCCGGCGAGCAGGAAGCCCTCCGCGACGGCCCAGCCGCGATGCCGGACCCGCGGGATCAGGTAGACGGCCACGAACGTGAAGGCCGCGATCGCGATGCAGGTCAGCAGGATCGTGAGGTTCTCGCCCATGCTGAACGCGGCGCCAGGGTTGCGCACGAGCTGCAGGGTCACGAGTCCGCCGAGCAGCACCGGCGGGTGCAGCGGGTCGAGGTTGGCCAGGGCGAGCGCCTTGGTCACCTGGTCGAGGACGTAGCCGGTGACCGCCAGCACGACCGCTAGCGCGCGGACGCCGGCGGGGCGTGTGGGAAGCTGTGAGGCGGCTATCGCCGTTCCTCCCGCTGCTTGCAGGGCAGGCACATGGTCGCCCGCGGGAAGACCTGCAGACGGTCTTTGCCGATCGGCTGGCCGCAGGACTCGCACACGCCGTAGCGGCCCGTCTCGAAGCGGTGCAGGGCCGACTGGGCCTGCTCCAGCATGTCGCGCGCGTTCTGCACGAGCGACATTTCCTGGTCGCGCTCGAAGTTCGTGGAGCCGACGTCGGCGGGGTCGCGCCCGGCGCCCTCGGTGCCCTCGTCGAAGAGGCTCGCCATGGTGGCCTCGGCCGTCTTGATGGCGCGCTCCATGCGGCCGATCTCGAAGATCAGCTCGTCGTGGATCTCGTCGAGTTCTTCCTGCGTCCAGGGCTCCTCGCCCTCGGCGACGGGGATGTCGGTTCGAGTCCGGGCGTCCTTGGCCATGACCGGCACCTCTCCTACTCCTACTGGGGGGCGTTGGGCGCCGAGCGTACCACCCGGCGAAAGGGGGGATTGGCAAGCGACGCGAAACGGCCCGGGATCGCTGCTCCCGGGCCGTTTCGGCGTCTTTGGGGGCCTACTGGTCCTCTCCTCGGAGCAGTGCGTCCAGGCGCGGGGTGTGCGACTGGCCGCCCTCCATCCGGAGCAGATCCGGCTCGTCCGAGGGCTGCAACTCGGCGCCGTGGAGCCGCTCCATCTGGCTCTGCAGGTGGGACACGAAGGTCTCGCGGAACTTCTTCTCGTAGTCGCGCAGCTGGGCCACGCGCGCGGCGAGCTGGCCGTGCTCCTCCTCCAGAGCGCCCACGAGCTGGTTGCGCCGCTCGGTGAGTTCCTGCTCCATGGCTGCCTTGGCCTGGGCGTGCTCGACGTCCAGGCGCTCGCGGCGCTGGGTGGCCTCGGTCACCAGGCGGTGCGCCTCGGCGGCGGCGTCGTTGCGGGTGCGGGTGGCCTCGGCGCCGGCCTCGTTCTTGGTGCGCTCGGCGAGGGCCTCGGCCTCGGCGCGGAGACGCTGGGCCAGGGCGTCCGCCTCGGAGCGCGTCCGGTCGGCGTGCACCTGCGCCTCGGAGACACGGCGCTCGGCCTCGGCCTGCGCGCCGTTGACCAGGTCGTCGGCCTGCGTCGTCGCCATCTCCAGCAGCCTGGTGACGGCCACGGACGCCTCGGGTGCGGACGACAGCACGAGCCGCTCGGGCTTGCCCTCGCCGACAGCCGCCTGGGCCTCCTCGAACTGGGCCTTGACCGCGGCCAACTCTTCCTCGCGGGCCTGCACGAGCCCCTGGAGCCGCTGGATCTCCGCGCGCTGCGACTCGAGTTCAGCATGCAGATCGGCGAGCTCGCCGTGCCGGCCCTCGAGGTCGGCGCGCAGCTTCGCCATGTCGTCGGACTCGCCGCTGTGCGCGGCCGCCAGCTCGTTCTTGAGGCGATCGACCTCGCCGCGCTGCGCGGCCGCCTCGGCCTTCGCGCGCTCGATCTCGGCGTCGCGGTCGGCCAACTGCCGCTTCAAAGCACCCTCGACCTCGGGATCGCCGCCCACCACGCCGACACCGCCGCCCTGCTTCTTGAGGGTCGCGATCTCCTCATTGAGGGCCACCAGGGTCTCCTCGACCTTGTCGACGAAGTTGTCGACGTCGACCGGCTCGTAGCCGTTGCGCCGGGCCAGGTGGAACTTGCAGTCGCGCACCTGCTCGATGGTCAGGGTCATTCGTTCACCTCACGCGTTGGGCCGTCTCGGGACGACCAGCCGTACACCGGGCGCGGCGGCGCCGCGCCCACGGTGTTTCAGGCTAGCCGCCCGGCAGTCTGCCCGCCAAGCTGGGCAGGCGATTGGCCCCCCGCGCGGGGCAGGCTCTCCAGCGGAGGTTCAGGCTCAGCTCTGGTTGAAGAATCCCCCGGCGATGCGCTGCTTGTCTTCGGCGTTCACGACGACGTTGTTGGGCGAGAGCAGGAAGACGCGGCTGGTCACCCGCTCGATCCCCCCGTGTAGGCCGAAGATCAAGCCGGCGGCGAAATCGACCAGGCGCTTGGCGTCGGCGTCCTCCATGTCGGAGAGGTTCATGATGACCGGGACGCCGTCGCGGAAGTGCTCGCCGATCGTGCGGGCCTCGTTGTAGGTGCGCGGCTGCACGGTCACGATGCGGGTGATGTCCATCGTGCGCGGCTCCTCGGCGACGGGTGGGACGGCCGTCAACGGCACCGGCGCGGGCCGGCGCGTCTCGAGCTCGGTGACTGAGGCGTCCGGCTTGACCCTGCGGTCGTGCAGGACGACGTCATGGTCGGACGCCGCGGGCGTGTCGACGAGTTGGGTGATCTCGGTGGACACCTCGTCACCGGCGTAGCGGTTGTCCGACATGAGGCCCAGCCACACCGCTGCCTTGCGCAACCCATCGGCCATGTCACGTCCTCCGTCCCGAGCCTCACCAGCGGCGCCGGCACGGCCGGCGACCAGGTGAATTCACGCCCACACACTACCCAAGGGGTTCGGCCGGACGGACACGGCGCGCCCGTGCGTCGCGGTCGATCTCAGGCCAGCCAGACCAGCCCGGCGAGGCGCCCGGCGCAGGCTCCGTCGCGGCGGTGCGAGGACAGGCCGGGTTCGTGCAGCGTGCAGGCCTCGTGGGGCTCCCAGGGGACGCCGAGGGCGTCCAACTGGCGGCGCGCGGCGGCGCCCAGGTCGATCCCCGTGGTGCCGAACCGCGTGGTCGTCGGCGGCACGCCGGTGGCGTCCGCGAACGCCGCCGCCATCTCGGGCGGCACCTCGTAGCAGGCCCCGCAGATGTGCGGGCCGATCCAGGCGGTCAGCCGGGTGGCGCCCCGCTCGCGCAGGGTGGCGACGGTGGCCCGGATGACGCCCGCGACCAGGCCGGCGCGTCCGGCGTGCGCGGCGCCGACGAGTCCGGCGTCCGGGTCGGCGAACAGCACGGGGACGCAGTCGGCCACCCGGACGGCCAGGGCGAGCCCGCGGCGTCCGGTGACCATGGCGTCGGCCTGCTCGCCGGTGCGGTCCACCAGGCCGGGCCCGGACGCCGCCACCTCCAGCACGCGGTCGCCGTGCACCTGCCGGACCACCGCGACACCGACGCCGACGGCGTCCGAGAGTCGGGCGAAGGCCTCGGCTCGGGCGGCGGCGTCCTGGGTGTCGGAGAGGTTGATCTCGGCGGACGTGAACGCGACCCCGACGCCGTCGGCACCGGGGTCGCGCAGGTAGTGGAACACGGCCGCTACTTCAGGAAGTCGGGCACGTCCAGTTCGTCGTCGTCGGACGCCGGAGGCTCGGGCCGGGGCGGCTGAGGACGCTGCTGGGGCACCTGTTGCACCGGCTGCGTCGCCTGCTGCACCGGCTGGGCGGGGGCCTGCTGCGGCGCCTGCTGGGGCGCGGGCGTCCCCTGCTGACCGGGACGGGCCGGACCCGACCGTAGATCGGCCTGCCGGGTCACCGCGGGCTGGCGCCGCGGCGGGACGCCCCCGTCGAAGCCGGCCGCGATGACCGTCACCCGCACCTCGTCGCCGAGCGCGTCGTCGATCACGGTGCCGAAGATGATGTTGGCGTCCTCGTGGGCGGCCTGCTCGATGAGGTTCGCGGCGGCCGACACCTCGAACAGGCCGAGGTCGGACCCGCCGGCGATCGAGAGCAGGACGCCGTGGGCGCCGTCGATGGACGCCTCGAGCAGCGGGCTCGACACGGCCATCTCGGCGGCGGCGCGGGCGCGGTCCTCGCCGCGGGCCGAACCGATGCCCATGAGCGCGGAGCCCGCGTTGCTCATGACGGCCTTGACGTCGGCGAAGTCGAGGTTGATCAGGCCGGGCGTGGTGATGAGATCGGTGATGCCCGAGACGCCCTGGAGCAGCACCTGGTCGGCCTGCTTGAAGGCGTCCAGGATCGCGATGTGGTGATCGGTCATCTCGAGCAGCTTGTCGTTCGGAATGGTGATCAGGGTGTCGACCTCCTCGCGGAGAGTCGCGATACCGTTCTCGGCCTGCACCGAGCGGCGCTTGCCCTCGAAGCTGAACGGCCTTGTCACCACACCGATCGTCAGCGCGCCCAGCGAGCGGGCGATACGGGCCACGACCGGAGCACCGCCCGTGCCGGTGCCGCCTCCTTCACCCGCCGTGACGAAGACCATGTCGGCGCCCTTGAGCACCTCCTCGATCTCGTCGGAGTGGTCATCGGCGGCCTGGCGGCCCTTGTCGGGGTCGGCGCCGGCACCCAGCCCGCGGGTCAGGTCGCGGCCGATGTCGAGCTTGACGTCGGCGTCGCTCATGAGCAGCGCCTGGGCGTCCGTGTTGATCGCGATGAATTCGACCCCGCGCAGACCCGCCTCGATCATGCGGTTGACGGCGTTCACACCACCGCCCCCGACGCCGACGACCTTGATGATGGCCAGGTAGTTCTGGGATGCGTTGCCCACGTCGGTCAGCCAATCTGTCTTCGATGTTCCTTGTCGGAGTCGACTCTCAAGCCGCGGTCGAAACCATGGGGAAGGTGGCACGGTCGTCCGGGGCAAGGCTATTGGGGCCGCCTCCGGGGTGTCCAAGGTCGTCCGATGGACCTCAACCACTACTTCAGGGTTCCCCGACACAGCGCCGGCCTTGACCGGCGAGGGCCACCGGTTAGGGTGGCGCGCATGCTCGCGGCCGACTCCCACGACCTGATCCGGGTGCAGGGCGCCCGGGAGAACAATCTCAAGGATCTGGACGTCGAGCTGCCCAAACGGCGCCTGACGGTGTTCACCGGCGTCTCCGGGTCGGGGAAGAGTTCGCTGGTCTTCTCGACGATCGCCGCCGAGAGCCAGCGGCTGATCAACGAGACCTACAGCGCGTTCGTCCAGGGCTTCATGCCGACGCTGTCGCGCCCCGACGTCGACCTGCTCGAGGGGCTGACGACGGCGATCATCGTCGACCAGGAACGGATGGGCGCCAACGTCCGGTCGACCGTCGGCACGGTCACGGACGCCAACGCACTGCTCCGCATCCTGTTCAGCCGGCTCGGGCAGCCCCACATCGGCTCGCCGCAGGCCTTCTCGTTCAACGTGCCCAGCGTGACCGGCGCCGGCGCGGTGACCGTGCAGCGCAGCTCGGGCGCCAAGGCCGTCAAGCGGACGTACACCCTGGTCGGCGGCATGTGCCCACGCTGCGAGGGCATGGGCAGCGTCTCCGACATCGACCTGACCGAGCTGTACGACGACAGCCTCTCGCTCAGCGAGGGTGCGCTCTCGATCCCCGGCTACACCACCGGCGGCTGGAACTACCGCCTGTACGCCTCGTCCGGATTCGTGAACCCCGACAAGCCGATCCGCGACTACTCGAAGCGGGAGCTGCACGACTTCCTTCACCACGAGCCGGTGCGGATGAAGATCGAGGGCATCAACATGACCTACGAGGGTCTGCTCCCGCGCATCCAGAAGTCGATGCTGTCGAAGGACGTCGAGGCGATGCAGCCGCACATCCGGGCGTTCGTGGAGCGAGCGGTCACCTTCGCGCCGTGCCCCGAGTGCGGCGGCACACGGCTGGCCGAGGGCGCGCGGGCGTCCAGGATCGGCGGGGTCAACATCGCCGACGCGTGCGCCATGCAGATCAGCGACCTCGCCGAGTGGGTGGCCTCGATCACCGAGCCGTCGGTCGCGCCGCTGGTCGCCACGCTCAGGCACACGCTGGACGCCTTCGCCGAGATCGGCCTGGGGTACCTCAGCCTCGACCGGCCCTCGGGGACGCTGTCGGGCGGCGAGGCCCAGCGCACCAGGATGGTGCGGCACATGGGCTCCAGCCTCACCGACGTCACCTACGTGTTCGACGAGCCGACCGTCGGCCTGCACCCGCACGACATCGAGCGGATGAACCGCCTGCTGCTGCGGCTTCGCGACAAGGGCAACACCGTCCTGGTCGTCGAGCACAAGCCCGAGGTCATCGCGATCGCCGACCACGTCGTCGACCTCGGCCCCGGTGCGGGTCCCCACGGCGGCACGGTGTGCTTCGAGGGCAGCGTCGACGACCTGCGCTCCAGCGACACCCTGACCGGACGCCACCTGGGCTACCGGGCCGCGCTGAAGGCGTCCCCACGGACGCCGACCGGCCAACTGGCGATCCGGCACGCGACCACCCACAACCTGCGCGACGTCAGCGTGGACGTGCCCCTCGGCGTCCTGACCGTCGTGACCGGCGTGGCCGGCTCGGGGAAGAGTTCGCTGATCCACGGCTCGATGCCGAAGAACGCGGGCGTCGTGTCGATCGATCAGGCGCCGATCCGCGGGTCGCGGCGCAGCAACCCGGCCACGTACACGGGCGTGCTCGACCCGATCCGGTCGGCGTTCGCGAAGGCCAACGGCGTCAAGCCGGCCCTGTTCAGCGCGAACTCCGAGGGCGCCTGCCCCGCGTGCAACGGCGCCGGGGTGATCTACACCGACCTCGGCATCATGGCCACGGTCACCAGCGTCTGCGAGGCCTGCGAGGGCAAGCGGTTCGACGCCGGCGTCCTGGAATACAAGCTGGCCGGGCGCGATATCAGCCAGGTGCTGGCGATGCCGGTCTCGGAGGCGTCCGAGTTCTTCGCCTCGGGTCCGGCCCGGACGCCCGCGGCCGGCACGATCCTGGGCCGGATGATCGACGTCGGCCTCGGCTACCTGACGCTGGGCCAGCCGCTGACCACCCTCTCGGGCGGCGAGCGGCAGCGGCTCAAGCTCGCCATCCAGATGGCGACCGAGGGCGGCATCTACGTGCTGGACGAGCCGACGTCCGGCCTGCACCTGGCCGACGTCGAGCAGCTGCTCGCGCTGCTCGACCGGCTCGTGGACGCCGGCAAGTCGGTCATCGTCATCGAGCATCACCTCGCGGTGATGGCGCATGCCGACTGGATCATCGACCTCGGCCCGGGCGCCGGGCACGACGGGGGCCTAGTGGTGTTCGAGGGGCGTCCGGCCGACCTGGTGGCCGGCCGCGGCACGCTGACCGGCGAGCACCTCGCGGCGTACGTCGGGGCCTGATTTTCAGGGCCGAGGATCAGCAGCGCGTCGTCGGGTGCGTCGGGGACGACACATCGACGACCGCGCAGGCTGGCTGGGCCGTGGTCAGCGTGTCGGCGACCTGGCCCTTGAGCGAGGACGAGTCCGCGCTCCCCCACACGATCTTCGTGTTCTCGCCGGTCACGACGATGATCGAGTCGCGGGTCTGCGCGGTCACCCGCTGCACCTTGGCGGTGATCCGCTCGGGCAGCGCACCGACGACGGTCGCCACGTCGGCGAGCAACTGGCGGTCCTCGGCGTTCACCTCCGCCAGCGGGACGCCCGCGGGTCGCTCGGCGATCTTGTCGAACCGGACGCCGGTCGGGTCGACGAGCGCGAAACCGCCGTCGACCGCCACCACGAAGGCGATCTGCCGCTCGGTGACCCTGATGTTCACGGTGTCGGGCAGGGCGATCGTGACGTCGCCGCGTCCGATGGCGGGCAGCGCCGACAGCCGCTTGGACGCCGCCGCGACGTCGACCTGCGCGAGCGGCACGCCGGCCTGGATCGCCGCAGCCTGCGTGATGGTCTCGGTGGGCACCCGGTTGTTGCCCGTCACGTTCACCTTCCGCACGCTGAACAGCGGGGACGCCGTCGCGGCCCAGGCGAGGCCCGCCACCAGGACCACCGTGCCGATCAGGACGGCGACCAGCCGGACGCGTCGCCGCCGCGCCTCACGGGCGCGATCACGGACGCGACCGTTGAGGTCGACGAGCGGACCGGTCATGCCCCGGCGGCCTCCCGGGCCGCGAGCAGGGCGGCCAGCGCGGGGCCGACCGTCGTGACGTCGCCGGCGCCGAGCGTCAGCACGAGGTCGCCGGGCCGCACCAGCCCGGCCAGCGCGGCCGGCGCCTCGGAGACGTCCTCCACGTAGGCGGCCTCGCGGCCGGACGCCCGGACGGCGTCCGCGACCAGCTCGCCGGTCACCCCGGGGAAGTCGGCGGCGTCCTCGCGAGCCGGGTAGATGCCGCAGCAGACGATGACGTCGGCCAGGGTGAGCGCGTACGCCAGCTCGGACGCGAACTCGACCGTCCGCGAGAAGAGATGCGGCTGGAAACAGGCGACGAGGCGTCCGGAACCGACCCGTCCGCGGGCCGCGACCAGCGTGGCGCGCAGCTCGGTCGGGTGGTGCGCGTAGTCGTCGAACACCCGGACGCCGCCGGCCTCGCCCACGGGCTGGAACCGCCGCCAGGTGCCCTCGAAGGACTCGGCCGCGCGCCGCAACTCCTCGCCGGGCAGGCCCAGCTCACGCCCGACCACGTAGGCCGCGGCGGCGTTGGCCAGGTTGAAGCGTCCGGGGACGACGAGGCTCAGCGGCCCGGAGTCGCCCAGCCCGGTGAGCACCGCCGAAGAACGGTCGGGGGTCAGGGACACGTCCGTGAGCCGCACGTCGGCGTCCGTCGCCTCGCCGTAGGTGACGACGCGCCGTCCGGCCTCGCGCAGCCGCTCGGCCAGCGCGCGCGTGCCGGGGTCGTCGGCGCAGGCGACGACGAGCCGCACGTGCTCGGCCAGGCAGAGCGTGACGAAGCCCTCGGCGTACCGCTCGGGCGTCCCCCAGTTGTCGAGGTGGTCGGCCTCGACGTTCGTCACGACGACGATCTCGGCGGGGTACTGCAGGAACGAGCCGTCGGACTCGTCGGCCTCGATGACGAACGCATCGCCGGCGCCGAGGTGGGAGCTCTCCCCCGTCGCCGTCAGCGGCGAGCCGATGACGTAGGACGGGTCCGCCCCGGCGGCCACGAGCATCGTCGCGGTCATGCCGGTGGTGGTGGTCTTGCCGTGCGTGCCGGTGATGGCGACGCCGCGGCGTCCGGCCATCAGGCCGGCGAGCGCCGCTGACCGGTGCCAGACGCGCAGCCCGCGCCGGCGCGCCTCGGCCAGCTCGACGTTCGACTCGCGGATCGCCGACGACACGACGACGGTCTCGGCGTCCCCCAGCTGGGCTGGGTCGTGACCGACGAAGGTCCGGACGCCGAGGCTCGCCAGGTGCCGCAGTGTCGGCGAGTCGACCTGGTCGCTGCCGGAGACGCCGACGCCGAGGGCGGCGTAGGCCGCGGCGATGCCGCTCATGCCGGACCCGCCGGCGGCGATGAAGTGGACCGCACCGACGGCGTCCGCGGGCTCGACGGGGACGGGGCTGAGCAGCGGCATCACGGCCTCCCGGCGCAGGCGAGCACCGCGCGGGCCAGTTCGCCGGCGGCGTCCGCGGGGACGAGTCCGGCCAGCTTGGACGCCATCGCCTCCAGCTTGTCGGCGTTGGTGAGCAGCGGCACAACTTCGGCCAGCAGCCGGGACGCCGACAGCTCGCCGTCGGGCACGAGAACGCCCGCGCCAGCCTCGATGATGAAGGAGGCGTTCTTGGCCTGCTCGCCGTTGCCGTGAGGGAACGGGACGAACACGCAGGGCAGGCCGGCGACCGCCGTCTCCATGACGGTGCCGGCGCCGGAGCGGGCGACCATGAGGTCGGCGGCGGCGTAGGCGCGCTCCATGCGCTCGACGTAGGCCACGGGCACGTAGCGCGCCCCGGTGCGCTCGTCGGTGAGGCCCTCGGCGCCGGCGAAGTTCTTCGGGCCCAGCACGTGCAGGATGTCGACGCCGAGCGCGAGTAGCCCCTCGCGGGCCTCCAGGGTCGCGGTGTTGATCGACCGGGCGCCCTGGGAGCCGCCGCTGACCAGCAGCACCGGACGCGTCGCATCGAGGCCCAGCTCGGCGCGGGCCTCGGCGCGCAGCGCCCCCCGGTCGAGCTCGGCGATGGCCTTGCGCAGCGGCATCCCGAGGAAGCGGGCGTGGCGCAGCGGCGTCGAGGGGAACGTCACCGCGACCACCTTCGCGAACCGGGCCGCGACCTTGTTGGCCAGCCCCGGCACCGCGTTCTGCTCGTGCAGGACCACAGGCACCTTCAGCCGCCGCGCCGCCAGATAGGCCGGCATCGAGACGTAGCCGCCGAAGCCGACGACCACGTCTGCGTCCGCGTGGGTGATGATCGCGCGCGCCTCGCGGACGGCCCTGACCAGGCGTCCGGGGACGCGCAGCAGGTCGGCCGACAGCCGGCGCGGCAGCGGCACCGGGGGCACCATCTTCAGCTCCAGCCCCGCGGCCGGGATGACCCGCGACTCCAGGCCCTTGGGCGTCCCGATGCAGACGAGCCGCACGTCGGGTGCGAGCTCGCGCAGGCGCTCGGCCGTCGCGATCAGGGGGGACGTGTGGCCGGCGGTTCCCCCGCCGGCCAGCACCACTGAGACCATCGTTCGAATCCTCCGTCAGGTTCGGCGCCGGCGCACGCCGACGACCGCCGAGAGGCGTCCGCGCGGCTGCTGGGACTGCTTGCGGCGGGCGAGGAACGCCTGCGCCTCGGGTTCCTCCAGGGCGCAGCGCAGCAGGATGCCGACGCCCGCCAGCGTCGTCACCAGCGACGACCCGCCGTAGCTGACCAGCGGCAGCGGCACGCCGAGCACGGGCAGCATCCGCAGCACCATGCACACGTTGACCAGCGCCTGGGCGGCCAGCCAGCAGGTGATGCCCGCCGCGACGATGCGCGCGTAGAACGAGTTCGACCGCAGCGCGACCCGGAAACCGCCGTAGACCAGCACGAGGAACAGCGCGAGCAGCGACAGCGTGCCGACCAGGCCCAGTTCCTCGCCGGTGATGGCCAGGATGTAGTCGGTGTGCGCCTCGGACAGAAAGCCCCACTTCATGCGGCTGTAGCCCAGGCCGACCCCCCACCAGCCCCCGCTGGCCAGGGCGAACTGGGCCTGGCTGGGCTGGTAGTTGATGCCGGTCGGGTCGACGGTCGGATCCAGGAAGCCGAGGATGCGTTGCACGCGGTAGGGGGTGATGACGACCAGCGCGAGGACGCCCGCCCCGATCAGCGCCGCGAACCCGCCCAGCAGCTTGAACGAGGCCCCGACGTTCCACAGCATGGCCACGACGATGAGGCCCATGATGATCGAGGTGCCGAGGTCGTGCTGCATGACCGTGAGCCCGATCAGCAGCAGCGCACCGGGCAGGAACGGAAAGAGCAGGTGCCGCGGGTCGTCCAGCGTCTTGCGCTTGCTGGTGAACAGCGTGGCCCCCCACAGGATGATGACGATCTTGGCGATCTCGGACGGCTGCAGGCGCAGCATGGGCCCGAAGTCGATCCAGTTGAGGTTGCCCTTGATGCGCTTGCCCATCACGAACGGCACGCACATCAGGGCGCCCGCCGCGAGGAACATCACCCAGCCGAGGCGGCGCAGCACCTCCAGCGGGATGCGCTGCAGCACCAGCACCCCGGCGAGGCCGACGGCCGCGAAGATCAGCTGCCGCTTGATGAACAGGTTGGCGTCGGAGAACTGGGACGCCCCGTAGACGCTGGACGCCGACCACACCATCACCGAGCCGAGCGCGAGCAGCAGAGCCGCGGGGACCGCGACAAGGCACACGCTGGCCAGGGGGTGCTTCAGCCAGGCGGTCGCGCTCGACCGGAAGCCCGACTGCGCCGGCACGGACTCGGGCGTCGCCGCGCCCTTGGGCGAGCGCGGCTTGGTCGGGGTGATCGTCGCCACGTCCCTCCTCCTGCTCTGCTAGCTGCCGGGCAGTGCCGCGACGGCGTCCGCGAACGCCCTGCCGCGTGCGCCGTAGTCGGCGAACATGTCCAGGCTGGCGCAGCCCGGCGCCATCAGGACCGTGTCGCCCGGACGCGCCATCTCGGCCGCGGCGCGGACGGCGTCCTCCATCGCCCCAGTGTCGCCTCGCTCGAGCACGACCACCGGGACGTCGGGCGCGTGTCTCGCCAGCGCCTCGGCGACGACCTGCCGGTCGACGCCCAGCACCACCGCGCCGCGCAGCTTGGACGCGTACGTGTTCACCAGCTCGTCGAATGTCGTGCCCTTGGCCTGGCCGCCGGCGATCCACACGATCGAGTCGAAGGCCCGCATCGAGGACGCCGCCGCGTGCGGGTTGGTCGCCTTCGAGTCGTCCACGTAGGTGACGCCGCCGACCTCACCGACGGTCTGGATGCGGTGGTCGCCCGCCGGCAGGTCGCGCAGGCCCTGGGCGACGGCCTGGGCCGGGACGCCGAAGCTGCGGGCCAGCGCGGCGGCGGCCAGGGCGTTCTCGACGTTGTGCGGCGCGTACGGCCGGACGTCGCTCAGGCTCGCCAGCGGCAGCGCCGAGTCGCGCCGCTGCTCGACGAACGCCCGGTCGACCAGCAGGTCGTCGACGACGCCGAGCATCGAGACCGCCGGGACGCCGAGGGTGAAGCCGATCGCGCGCGCCCCCTCGGTCACCTCGGCGTCGGCGACCATCCGCTCGGTCAGCGGCTCGGCGACGTTGTAGACGCAGGCGTGCGTGACGCGCTCGTAAATCTTGGCCTTGTCGGCCACGTAGGCCGCCATCGGGTCGGCCTCGTGGGCGTACCACTGCAGGTGGTCGGCGTGCACGTTGAGCACGGCCGCCGAGTGCAGCGCGACGGTGTGCATCCAGTGCAGCTGGAAGCTCGACAGCTCGACCGCGAGCACGTCGTAGGGGACCTCGTCGAGGATCGGCTCGACGATCGGGCGTCCGATGTTGCCGACCGCGGAGGTCCGCAGCCCGGCCGCGGCCAGCATGGACGCCAGCATGGCGGTCGTCGTCGTCTTGCCGTTGGTGCCGGTCACGGCCAGCCACGGGACGACCCGGTCGGGGTGCATCATGCGCCAGGCGAGCTCGACGTCGCCCCAGATCGGGACGCCGCGGGCTGCCGCCTGGGCGAGCAGCGGGTAGGTCGGACGCCAGCCCGGGGAGGTGACCACGAGGTCGACGCCCTCGGGCAGCACACCGCTGGAGCCCGGCCCCAGGCGGACCTCGACGTCGAGGCGTCCGAGCAACTCGGCCTTGTCGCGGTTGGCCTCGGTGTCGGCGTCGTCGAGGACGAGCACCCGGGCGCCCAGCTCGAACAGCCCGTCGGCCGCGGCGTACCCGGACGCCCCCAGCCCCGCGACGACGACGAACGCCTCGTGCCACGGCGAGAGCCGGTCGGCGGCGTCCAGCCAGGGCAGGCTCATCGGCCGACCACCCACTCGGTGTAGAAGATGCCGAGGGCCAGCGCGACGCAGATGCCGGCGATGATCCAGAACCGGACGACCACCGTCTGCTCCGCCCATCCCTTCATCTCGAAGTGGTGGTGCAGCGGAGCCATCTTGAACAGCCGGATGCCCTTGCCGTCCTTCGACAACCTCTTGCTCACCTTGAAGAAGCTGACCTGCGCCAGCACCGACAGGTTCTCGATGACGAACACGCCGCACAGCAGCACGCTGAGCAGCTGGGTGCGCGACATGATCGCGAGCCCCGCGACCGCGCCGCCGATGGCCAGCGAGCCCGAGTCGCCCATGAAGATCTTGGCCGGCGAGGCGTTCCACCACAGGAAGCCGAAGCAGGCCCCGGCCAGCGCGAGCGAGATCAGCGCGAGGTCGTGCGGGTCGCGCACCTCGTAGCACTGCGGGCCCGAACTGGCGTAGGCGCAGTCCTTGTAGTACTGCCAGACGTTGATGATCGTGTAGGCCGCGAAGATCGCCGAGGACACGCCGGTGGCCAGGCCGTCCAGGCCGTCGGTCAGGTTGGACCCGTTGCTCATCGCGGCGACGATGAACACGATCCAGATCACGGCCAACGCCACGGGCAGCCCCAACCCGGGCAGGTCGCGCAGGAACGAGATGTAGTTCGAGGCTGGGGTGACGCCGCGGTTGTCCGGCAGCTGCAACGCCAGGATGGCGAACACGATCGAGATCACGCCCTGCAGGGCAAGCTTCGACTTGCTGTCCAGGCCCAGGCTGCGGGCGCGAGAGATCTTCAGCCAGTCGTCGAGGAAGCCCACGAACCCCAGGCCGACGAGCAGGAACAGCAGCAGGAGCCCGGACGCCGTCGGCATCCGCCAGTTGACGAGGTGGGCCAGCAGGTAGGCCAGGACCGTCGAGAGGACGATGACCGTGCCGCCCATGGTCGGCGTGCCGGCCTTCTTGAGGTGCTCGCGCGGCCCGTCGTCCCGGACGTACTGGCCGTAGCCCTTCGCCACCAGGATGCCGAGCGCCAGGCGTGTGCCGAGCAGGGTGCCGACGATGCCGAGCGCTCCCGCCAGCAGGATGCTGGTCACCGGTCGGCTCCTTCCTTCAACAGCTCATCCGCGATGGTCTCGAGCCCGACCCCCCTCGACGCCTTGACCAGCACGACGTCGTTCGCGCCGACGCGGCCCGCCAAAGCGGCCGCCGCCTCGGACTTGCCGGACAAGTATCGGGCAGGCCGGCCGCACGGGGCGAATCCGGCCGCCAGGTCGGGGCCGAACTCCCCGACCGCCAGCAACTCGTCGACGCCGGCGTCGGCGGCGAGGCGTCCGACGTCGCGGTGCGCCTGCGCCGCCCCCTCGCCGAGCTCGAGCATGTCGCCGAGGACGGCGACCACGCGACCACCCGGACGCCGCAGCTGCACGACGGACGCCAGCGCGGCGGCCATCGAGTCGGGGTTGGCGTTGTAGGCGTCGTTGAGCACCGCGAGACCGTCGGCGCGCTGGTCGAGCTGCATGCGCCACTTGGAGCGGTTGGTGGCCTCGGACAGGGACGCCGCCACGGCGTCCAGGCTGAGTCCGGCGCACAGGCCGACGGTGGCCGCCGCGAGGGCGTTGGAGACGCTGTGCTCGCCCAGCACACGCAAGGAGACCGGCGCCTGCGCACCGTCGGTGTGCAGCACGAACGAGTAGCGCTGCAGGGCATCCGGGGCGACGCCACTCGCCCAGACGCGCAGGTCGGCGTCCCCCTGCGGCTCGTCGGCGGCCGAGAACAGGGCGATGCGGGCCGGCGTCCGGGACGCCATCGCGGCCACGCGCGGATCGTCGGCGTTGAGGACGGCCCAGCCGTCGGCGTCCAGCGCCTCGACGAGCTCGCCCTTGGCCTGGGCGATGACGTCCTGGCTGCCGAACTCGCCGAGGTGGGCGCGGCCCACGTTGAGGACGGCGCCGATCGTCGGCGGGGTGATGCCGCACAGCCAGGCGACGTGCCCCAGGCCGCGCGCGCCCATCTCGGTGACGAGGAAGCGGGTGGCGGCGTCCACGCGGCAGGCGGTCAGCGGCGCGCCGATCTCGTTGTTGAACGACCCGACCGGCGCCACGGTGGGGCCGGCGGGGGCGAGCACCTGGGCGATCAGGTCCTTGGTGCTGGTCTTGCCGGAGGAACCGGTCACCCCGACCACCACGAGGCCCCGGGCGCGCGCGTCCGCGACGACGTTGCGGGCTAGGTCGGACAGGCCGGCGACGGTGTCGGCCACGACCACCTGCGGCAGGTCGGCGTCCACGCGCCGGGAGACCAGCGCGGCCCCGGCGCCGGACGCCCCGGCCGCAGCCACGTAGTCGTGCCCGTCGACGCGCTCGCCGGGGACGGCCACGAACACCGCCCCCGGACTCAGCCCGCGGCTGTCGGTCGCGACGTCGGGCCCGACGAGCGCGGTCGCGTCACCGCCCGTCAACTCGCCGCCGGCCCACTCGGCCAGCCGGCTCAAGGCAATGCGGTCCACTAGCTCCTCCTCGCCAGTTCGCGGACGACCTCGACATCGTCGAAGGGATGCACCTGCGACCCGATGGTCTGCCCGCTCTCGTGCCCCTTGCCCAGGACGGCGACCCAGTCGCCGGGACGCGCCTGCGCCAGCGCGGACGCGATCGCCGAGCGCCGGTCGCCGCCGTCGACGACCCGGACGCCGCCGGTCGCGGCCTCCCGCGCCCCGGCCAGCAGCGCCAACCGGATGGCCGCCGGCACCTCGGTGCGGGGATTGTCGTCGGTCACCACGACCACGTCGGCACCGCGGGCGGCCGCCGCCCCCATCGGGCCGCGCTTGGTGACGTCGCGGTCGCCGCCTGCCCCGAGGACGACGATGCGGCGCCCGCCGGGCGGCAACGCCTTCAGCGCCGCCTCCACGGCCTGCGGGGTGTGGGCGAAGTCGACGACGACGTGCGGGGCGTCGGGCCCGAGGTCGACGCGCTGCATGCGTCCGGGCACCTGGGCGGACGCCAGCCCGGACGCCGCCGTCGCCACGTCGAGGCCCGCCGCGCCGACCATCGCCAGCGCGGTCGCCGAGTTGCGCACGTTGAAGTCGCCGAGCATCGAGATCGAGTAGGCCAGCTCGCCCCCCGGCGTAGCCAGCCGCACCTGCGACGTCCCGTCGGCGTCGGTGGACCAGTCCAGCAGCCGGTAGTCGGCATCCGGGGTCTGGACGCCGGTGGTCACCACCCGCGCGTGGCCGTCGTCGCGGACCAGGCCGATGAGGCGGCGTCCCCAGGGGTCGTCGGCGTTGACGACCGCGACCCGGGCGCGTCCGTCGAGGAAGAGTCCGGCCTTCGCGGCGAAGTAGTCCTCCATCGTGGGGTGGAAGTCGAGGTGGTCCTGGCCCAGCATCGTGAACGCGGCCACCGCGAACGGGATGCCCGAGACGCGGTGCAGCGCCAGGGCGTGGGAGGAGACCTCCATGGCGACGGTGTCGGCGCCCGCCTCGGCCATGTAGCCGAGCATGCCCTGCAGGTCGGGGGCGTCCGGGGTGGTGACGGTGCCGCGCGGCGTGGCGACGGCCTCCCCGCCGATGCGGAAGCCGATCGTCCCGATCGTTGCGACGCGGCGTCCGAGGGCCTCCAGGGCGGCCTCCAGCAGGAAGACCGTCGAGGTCTTGCCGTTGGTGCCGGTGACCCCGAAGACCTCCATCTTCTCGGCCGGACGCCCGTAGACGTCTGCGGCCACCTCGCCCATGCGCGCCCGCGGGTCGTCGACCACGATCACGGGGACGCCGAGGCCGGACGCCAGGGCCGCGCCGGCGGCGTCCGTCAGCACCGCGAGCGCACCCGCACCCACGGCGTCCCGGGCGAAGGAGGCGCCGTGGGCGTGCTGACCGGGGAGGGCGACGTACAGGTCGCCGGGCCGCACCTGGCGCGAGTCGAGGCTGACGCCGGTGAGACGGCCGGACGCCCCCGCCGCGAGGGAGGCGAGGGCGAGACCGGGATGGCGGCTGGGCCGCAGGACGGTCATGGTCCGGCTAACACCTCTTCCTCGGCTCTTCTCCCGCCTGCAGCGGCTGCTCGATGCAGTACTGCGAGGCGTTCTCGCTGGGAAGGATCCCATATCGCTGGATCGCGAGGCTCATGATGTCGCGATAGACCGGCCCCGCCGTGGAGATGCCGGCGCCCGATTGGCTGCCCTTCTGGAAGAAGACGGTGTAGACGAGCACCTGCGGGTCGTCGGCCGGCGCGGTGCCCACGATCGACATGATCAGGTTGTTGTCGCCCATGCGGGCGGTGCCGGTCTTGGCGGCGGTCCGGATGCCGGGGACGCCGATCGTCGAGTAACTGTTGAGAACGCGGTTCTCCATCATGCCGAGCACGTCGGTCGAGGTGGAGGCCTTGATGACCTGGCGGGTGACCGGCGCGGCGGCGGGCGTCACCGTGCCGTCGGCGGCGGTCGTCGATTCGATGAGCGTCGGCTGGACGTAGACGCCGTCGTTGGCGATCGCGTTGACCGCGGCGGCCATCTCGACCGCGTTGACCGAGAGGCTGGTGCCGAAGGCCACCGAGTCGAGCGTGTAGCTGTCGGAGACGATCTTGTCGGCGGGGAAGACGCCTGCGTTCTCGCCGGGCAGGCCGATGTTGGTCTTCTGGCCGAGCCCGAACGCCTTCATGTAGTCGACGTAGGACTGCTTGCCGGCATCGCCCTTGTCGCCGAACGTGCTGCGGGCCAGCTGGATGACGCCCTGGTTGGACGAGTTCACCAGGATGCCGCGGGTCGTGTAGTCGACCGCCGGGTGGTTCTCGGAGTCGCGGATCGTGTGGTCGCCCGACTTGATGCCGTCCGCCCACGAGGCCACGTGGGTGATGCTGTCGGGGGTCGCGCCGCCGGCGTCCAGGACCGTGGCCAGCGTCAGCAGCTTCATCGTCGAGCCCGGCTCGAACGGAGCCGTCATCGCCGGGTTGTTGAGCGCCTGCGGGTCGGTCTTGGCGACCGTGGCCGCATCGTTGCCGTTGAACGACGGGGTGTCGGCCAGGCACAGCAGCTTGCCGGTCTTGACCTCCATGACGACCGCGAAGCCCCACTCGAGGTTGCGGTCGGCGCGGGTCTTGTCGATGAGCTGCTGGGTCTGCCAGCACAGCCCGGAGTCGATGGTCGTCGTGATCGTCGAGCCGTTGACGGCCGGGGTGATCGTCGAGTCGCCGAGCGGGATCTTGCCGTTCTTCGAGGTCTCGTACATCTCCTGGCCAGCCGTGCCGGCTAGCACCGAGTCGAAGGACAGCTCCAGCCCGCCGCCGCCCTTGCCGCCCGACATGAAGCCCACCGTGTTGGACGCCACCGTGTTCATCGGGTAGACGCGCAGCGGGTTGGACTCCTTGGCGACCACCCAGCCCAGCGAGATGCCGAAGCCGTTCTTCGCCTTGTCGGAGACCGCCGGGTCGTTCTGGATGCAGTTGTAGGTCTCGATGCCGACCTGGGTGGCGAGCTTCACGTACTGCTTGAACGAGCCGTCCGCCTGCTTCTCGACGAGCTTGGCGAGGATCTGGTCGGTGGGCAGGCCGGTGCAGCGAGCGATGACGGGGGCGACCGCGGCCGGGATCTTGGCGCCGTCCTCCTTCTCCTTCGCGGACGCCTTCGTCACGTCGGTGCCCTTGCCCGCGACCGTATTGGGGTAGGTGACGAGGTCGACCGTCGCCTCGGAGAACGCCAGCACCTTGCCGTCGCGGTCGAGGATCTGACCGCGCAGCGGGGTGAGCTGGCGGCTGAAGCTCAGCTTGTCGGCCGCCTCGGCGGCCTTGTCGCCTGCCTCGAGCACCTGGAACTGGATCGCGCGCGCCCCCGCCGCCGAGAACAGCACGGCGACGGCGAGCAGCAGGATCCGGATGCGGCCGGCCGTCGACGCGAGCCGCCAGTGGGGCCGCGATGTGGCCGGTCTGCCGCGGGGGGCGCTCAAGGCCGGCCTCCTACGGCTTCTTGGCCGGCGTCGAGGCGGCCTGGGTCGGGGCGGCGGACGCGCTGGGCTGGGCCGAGGCGCTGGGCTTGGCGGCGGCCGACTTGGTGGCGGTCGCCTTGGCCGAGGCGCTCGGCGAAGCCTGCTCGGTCGGGGCGGCCTGCACCTTGCCCAGGTCGAACCAGGGCTGCACGTTGCTCACCACGGGGACGGTCGCTGTCGCCGTCGGGGTGGCCTCGGCCGACGGCTGGACGCGCAGGGCGGGCATCTCGGCGCCGGTGACGGCCTTGGGCGTCCCGACGATCTGGCCGGTGCGCAGGTCGACGTAGACCAGCACGGGGTTCGGCACCATGCCCAGGGCGCTGGCGGCGGCGGCCAGCTGGCCGGGACCCGACTTGGCGTACACCTGGGCCTGCTTGTCGGAAACTTCCAGCGCCAGCGCGGCCGACTGCTTCTGCGCCTTGTTCAGCACCATCTGCTGGTTCTGGATGTGCACGTTGAGCGCCAGCAGGCCGACCATGCCGCCTGCCAGCAGGGTGACCACGGCGGCCGCGAACGGCAGTCCGCGCAGCCGGGCGCCCTTGAGGCCCGGGACGCTCTGCAGCTGGGGTCGCTCGGCGGGCGAAGCGGTGGGCTTCGCGGGAGAGTCGGTCACTTCCCAGACGCTCATGATGTGCTCTTCAGTCTCTCAGCGGCGCGCAGCCGGGCGGATGCGGCGCGCGGGTTGGTGGTCTGCTCGGCCTGGTCGGGACGCTCCGCGCCGCGGGTCAGCAGCCGGAATCGCGCCTTGTGCTCCTCGGGCACGACCGGGAGGCCGCGCGGCGCGGAGTCGGTGGAGGCGTCGCGGAAGGCGTTCTTGACGAGCCGGTCCTCCAGGGAGTGGTAGGCCAGCACCGCGATCCGGCCGCCGGGCGCGAGGGCGTCCAGGGCGGCGGGCAGCAGGCCGGCCAGGGCGTCCAGCTCGCGGTTGACCTCGATGCGGAGCGCCTGGAACGTCCGCTTGGCAGGGTGTCCCCCGGACGCCCGCGCGGCGGCCGGGATGGCGGCGTCCAGGACGGCGACGAGCCGGGCGGAGGTGTCGAACGGCCGGTCCTGCCGCTCGGCCACGATGCGGCGGGCGATCCGGTCGGCGAAGCGCTCCTCGCCGTAGGTGCGCAGGATGCGGGTCAACTCGGCGGCGGAGTAGGTGTTCAGCACGTCGGCGGCGGTCGGGCCCGCGGAGGCGTCCATGCGCATGTCGAGCGGGGCGTCGACGGCGTACGCGAAGCCGCGCTCGCGCCGATCGATCTGCAGCGAGCTGAGGCCGAGGTCGGCGAGGATCGCCTGGACCCGGGGCAGGCCGAGGTCGTCCAGCACGTCGGGCAGCTCGTCGTAGACGGCCTGGACGAGGGTCACGCGGTCGCTGAAGGAGGCCAGCCGCTCGCGGGCCAGCGCGAGCGCGTCGGCGTCCCGGTCGATGCCGACCAGGCGGGCCGACGGGGCGGCGTCCAGGACGGCGACGGAGTGCCCGGCCATGCCGAGCGTGCAGTCGACGAAGACGGACGCCGGGGCGTCCAGGGCGGGACGGAGCAGTTCGACGATCCGGGCGGCCATGACCGGCACGTGGATGCGTCCGATGTCGTCGGTCACGGGACCTCCCTTCGTCTCCAGCTCTGGCCGGTGGAGCAAAGTGGGGGGCTGCCCCCTTCGGTGGATGCGTGGGTGGATCTGGCCTCTCGCGTGGTCCCTGGCACCGGGGAAGTGGTGTCAGGACCCACTCGAGAGCCCAGGCCCGCTCACGCGTCCGTCTGCTGTTCTGGTGCGTCCTCGTCGAGATCCGCGAAGTTCTCCTCGTGGAGCGCCTCGTACTCCTCCCACGACGCGCGGTCCCAGATCTCGACGCGGTTGAAGGCGCCGATGACCGCTATGTCTTTGTCCAGGCCCGCCCACTGCCGCTGCTTGATCGGGATCGTGAGGCGTCCCTGCTTGTCGGGAACCTCTTCCGAGGCCCCTGCCGCGTACATGCGCTGGTACTCGCGGGTGGCCTTCCGGTGCGACGACCCGCTCAGCGCCTGCGCCGCCTCCCGCTGCCATTCGTCGTAGGTGAACATCGCCAGGCAGTGCTCCTGCCCCCGCGCGATGACCAGCCCCTCGGCGAACGCGTCGCGGAACTTGGCCGGGAGGAAGAAGCGGCCCTTCTCGTCGAGCCGAGGGGTGTACGTGCCCAGGAACATCGGCACTCCCCTCCACGATGGCCCCCATCTCCTCCACTGCCATCCACTGTACTCCACTCTCCTCCACCCGTTTCAAGCCCTCGGGGCCAGCGGTCCCGGACTCACAGGTGAGTTCTTCCGGCGGCCGGGTAGGGTGACCGCCGTGGACCAGCCCCCCTCCGTCGCGCCCGTGGCCGCGTTGGCGTCCGATCTGCGGACTGCTGTCGAGAGCGTGATCGAGGGCAAGACCGAGGCCGTGGACATGGCGCTGGTCGTGCTGCTGGCCGGCGGGCACCTGCTGATCGAGGACGCCCCCGGGCTCGGCAAGACGATGCTGGCTCGGACGCTCGCCAAGGCGGTCGACTGCTCGGTGCGGCGCATCCAGTTCACGGCCGACCTGCTGCCGAGCGACATCACCGGGGTCTCGATCTTCAGCCCCGAGTCGCGGGCGTTCGAGTTCAAGCCGGGCGGCGTCTTCGCCAACATCGTCATCGGCGACGAGATCAACCGCGCCTCCCCCAAGACCCAGTCGGCCCTGCTCGAGGCGATGGAGGAGCAGCGGGTCAGCGTCGACGGCGTCACCCATCAGCTGCCGCGTCCGTTCATGGTCGTCGCCACCCAGAACCCGATCGAGATGCAGGGCACCTACCCCCTGCCCGAGGCGCAGCGCGATCGGTTCATGGCCTGCATCGAGATGGGCTACCCGGCGCGCGCGGCCGAGCTGGCGATGCTGGACCATCACGTGTCCGCCGACCCCATCGACGCGATCGGCCCGGTCAGCACCGGCGAGGGCGTCCTGGAGGCCCGGTCAGTCATCAAGGGGGTCTACCTGCACCCGTCGCTCAAGGCGTACGTGATCGAGATCCTCGACCGCACCAGGTCGGACGCCCGCCTGATGCTCGGCGCCTCGCCGCGGTCGGGGCTGCAGTGGGCGCGGGCCGCCAAGGCGCGGGCCGCCATGCTGGGTCGCGGCTACGTCATCCCCGAGGACATTGCGGCGCTGGCCGTGCCGGTGCTGGCGCACCGCCTGATCATGGCCAACCAGCGCAGCGACCGGCGCGCCACCTCCGACGTCGTCACCGACATCGTCTCCCGGGTGCCGCTGCCCCGGCGGGACTAGCCCGTGCTCGCCGGCAGCCGGCTCCAGCCCCGCGGCGTCGCCCTGCTGCTGCTGGGGGTGGCTCTCTGCGCGGCCGCCTGGTTCCTGCGCGAGGCCGTGCTTCTGTGGCCGGGGGTGTTCCTCGTCCTGCTGCCGGTGGCGGCGTGGGCCGGGCTGTTCGCGTCCGACCCGTCGCTGGCCGTCACCCGCGGCGCCACACCCGACGAGGTGCCCGCCGGCGACGCCCTGCGGGTCGACCTCCGGCTGACCCAGCGGCGCGCGGTTCCGCCCGGCACCCTCACCGTCACCGACCCGCTCCCTGAGTCCTTCGGCGGTCCTCGGTCGTTCCTGCTCACGCCTCCCGGACGCGGACGGACGGCGTCCGTGTCGTACGACTGCCGTCCCGGACGCCGCGGCCGCTACTCGATCGACACCCTCGCCTACCACTACGGCGACCCGCTGGGGCTGGCCACCCGCCGGGCACGGCGTCCGGTTGCGACCGAGGTCCTGGTCACCCCCCGTGTCTGGCCGCTCAGCGAGGCCGAGCCCGCGGCGTCCGCCCGAACCGGGGAGACGCCGATCCCGCACCTGGCCTTCTCGGGGCCCGACGACGTGCTGGTGCGCGAGTACCGGCACCACGACGAGGTGCGGCGGATCCACTGGAAGTCGACCGCGCGCACCGGGACGCTGATGGTGCGGCGCGAGGAGCAGGCGTGGGACCCGGTGGCCTGGGTGCTGCTCGACAGCCGGGCGGCCGCGACCGGGCGGGGCGATGCGGCCGCCGAGCGGTTCGAGTGGCTGGTGAGCCTGGCGGCGTCCGTCGGGGTCGCGCTGCTGGACGCCGGCTACGAGGTCGGGCTGATCCAGCCGGGGGTCGACACGTACATGTCGCAGGCGCGCGCTCACAGCGAGCCGTCGCGGGCGTGGCTGCGGCACCTCGTGGACGCCACCCGCACCGAGCGCCGGACGCTCACCGGGGCGCTGCGTCCGGCCGAGCAGGCCGCGGCGGGGCACCTCGTGATCGCGATCCTCGGACGCCTCAGGCTCGACGACGCGCGCGAGCTGGCCCAGCTGCGCGACGGACAGCACCGCTGCTGGGTGCTGTACCTGCCGGTCGACCCCGCGGACGAGGAGGCGGTGCGAGAGCAGCGTGCGGCGTCCGACCTGCTCGGCGAGAACGACTGGGAGTTGGCGGCGACCCCCGCCGGCGTCGACCCCGGGGAGGCCTGGGCGTCGCTCGCGCGCGTCCGCAGGAGGTGGGCCGGGTGAACGGCCCGCGCGAGGCGTCCAAGCCGCTGCTGGGGCTCGCCCTGGCGGTCGCGATCGTGCCGCTGCTGTCGACCTGGTCGGTGATCGTCGACGACACCCCGACCCTGCTCTGGGTCGCCGGCACTGCCGTGGCGGTCCTCGGGGCGGGCATCGTGTGCCGGCTCCTCCGCGTCCCCGAGGCGGGGGCGATGGCGGCCGAGGCGCTGGTCCTGGTGGGCGTGCTGGCCTGGCTGGCGCAGGCGGCGGGGGGCATCACCCAGCTGCCGGCCCTGGTTTCGGCCGGCATCCGGCACCTGGTCTCGAGCGTGGCGCCGGTCGACCCCACCACCGGTACGACCGTGCTGCTGTGCCTCGGCGCGGGCATCCTGGCGCTGCTGGCCGACTGGCTGGCGATCGCCCTGGAACGGCCGGTCACCGCGGTCGCGCCGCTGCTGGTCGCGCTGCTGATCCCCGCGCTCGGGCCCAAGGTGCACCGTCCGCCGACCGTGGGGCTGGTCTGGTTCGCGCTCGGGATGGCGGCGATCCTGCTGGCGTCCCACGTCGAGGCCGGACGCCGCACAGCCAGCCTGCGCGCCGCTGCCGCCGGCATCGCGGCAGCCACGACCGCGCTGGCGCTGGTCGGGGCGATGGTCCTGGCGCCCGTCGTGCCCGTGCCCCCCTCGGCGCGCGGGAAGGACGGCGAGCCGATCCAGATGACCGACGTCAGCCTGGAGTTGAACCGGCAGATCAGGCAGGGGGCCGACAACCCCGCGTTCGACTACACGACCGACGGCGACGCCGGGGCATACCTGCGGATGTACTCCCTGCCCACCTTCAACGCCGACGGCTGGAAGCTCACGAATTCGACGGTCGAGACCGGACGCCTCACCGCACCCCCCGGCCTGGTCAAGGGGACGCCGCGGCACACCTCGGTGACGATCACCGGCCTGACGACGGAGTGGCTGCCGGTGCCCTACGCGCCGACGGCGACCAGCGCCGGCAGCGACTGGGGCTACCTGCCCGACTCGCTGTCGATCCTGTCGCTCGGCATCCCGGACCGGACCAGCGCGACCCTGAACATGAGCTACACGGTCGACAGCCTCGACGCGCGCCCGTCGGACGAGGAACTGGCGACCCTGGCGGCGGGCACCCCGCCCGACGCCGACGTGAGCGCCTCGGTGCCGAGCGACATCTCGCCGGCCCTGGTCCGGATCGCCAACCAGATCACCCGGAACGAGCCCACCGCCGGCGCCAAGGCGCTGGCCATCCTGCGCTACCTGGGCGGCAACGGGTTCACCTACAGCCTGGACGCCCAGACCGGCTCGGGCTACAAAGGGCTGGAGGACTTCCTGCTGCGTGACCGCAAGGGGTACTGCGTCCAGTACGCGGCCTCGATGGCGATCCTGGCGCGCATCGCGGGCATCCCGTCGCGGGTGGCGATCGGCTTCACGCCAGGCGAGCAGGTCGGCGACCACTGGACGGTCACCATGCACGACATGCACGCCTGGCCCGAGCTTTTCCTCGAGGGCTGGGGCTGGGTGTCGTTCGAGCCGACGCCGGGCATCGCGGCCGGCGAGACCGAGACCCCCGAGACGACGCCGTCGCCGACGCCGACCGCCGAGCCCACCGCGGAGCCCACGGAGACCGCGACCGCGACACCCACGCCGACGGCGTCCCCCGTCGCGCCGGGCGCTGACGGCGGGCTGGGCGGGGCGCTGCCGGTGCTGGGCGTCCTGCTGGCGGTCGTGGCGGTGGGTGCCCTGGTCGCGGCGCCGGGGGTGCTGCGGGGCCGGCAGCGTCGCGCGAGGCTGGCCGGCGGGCGGGACCCGTCCGTCATGGCCCTGGACGCCTGGGACGAACTGCGCGCCACCGCCCGCGACTACGGACGCCCCTGGCCGCCGGGCTCGCCACGCTACGCCGTCGAGGCGGTCGCCGGCTGGGTCGACGACTCGTCCGCCGCGAGGGTCCGGGACCTGGCGATCGCCGCGGAGCAGGCCCAGTTCGGCGGTCCGGAGAACGCGCCGGCGGCCGGGCAGTGGGCTGCCACGGCGTCCGGTTTCGCCTCCGGACTCCAAGAACGGACGCCCTCGCGCTGGCAGCGTCTGCGCGCCCGCCTGTTCCCGGCCTCCCTGTTCGGCTGAGCAACCTGTCGTGCCGCAGCGGCGGTGAGTGGCGCAGGTCCTTCAAGACGCCGCCGTTGGGTCGGCTGATTCGAGCCCCGGAGAAGACACGTTTGATGTCACGCATCGGGATCGTTTGAGTTCACGAAATAGTATCGTTTGGATCCACTCAATGGTATCGTTTGTTGATGGTGTACCGGAGACGGCTGATTGATGACGAGCTCGACGTGCTGCTGCCAGAACTTCCGGCCATCGCTGTCGATGGACCCAAGGGGGTAGGGAAAACCGCGACCGGACTCCAGCGGGCGGCCACGGTGTTGGCCCTCGACGATCCGGTGGTCTTGTCGTTGGTCAGTGCCGATCCCGACCGCGCCCTCGGTCGCGAGAGGCCGATCCTGATCGACGAGTGGCAACACGCGCCGCAGGTGTGGGACATGGTGCGCCGCGCCGTCGACAACGGCGCCTCGCCCTCCAGCTTCCTACTGACCGACAGCGCAACGCCCGCGCTGGGTGCGACCGTTCACTCCGGGGCCGGGCGGATCGTCTCCTTGCGGATGCGGCCCCTGGCCCTGCCCGAACGTGACCTGGTGGAGCCGACCGTCAGCCTGGCCTACCTGCTGGATGGTGACAACACTCCGATTGCGGGCGACTGTCCGCTGACGTTGGCCGACTACGCCGCTGAGATCGAGGCGTCCGGGTTCCCCGGAATCAGGCCGCTGTCCGCGCGGGCACGCCGCGCGCAACTGGACTCCTACCTCACCCGTGCGTTGTCGCGCGATCTGTCCGACGAGCAGGGCGTGACGGTGCGGCGTCCCGACAGCCTGCGCGCGTGGCTCACGGCCTATGCGACCGCCACCAGCAGCACGGCTACCTGGGAGGCCATCCGGACCGCCGCCACCCCCGGAGATGCCGACCCGCCCAGCAAGGCCACGACGGTCCGCTACCGAGACTGGCTCTCGTCGTTGTGGTTGCTCGATCCGATCCCGGCCTGGCAACCCTACGGGAGCGGCCTCAAAGGCCTCACCAAAGGGCCCAAGCACCACCTTGCGGATCCGTCGCTGGCCGCAAGGTTGATGAGCGTAGGTGCAGCCGCCCTGCTCGATGGCGAGGGCCGGGTATTGCCGGGCGGGCCGGCCACTGCGCTTGGAGCGCTCTTCGAAAGCCTGGCCGCCTTGACCGTGCGCGTCTGCGCACAGACCGCCGAAGCCGCCACCAGCCACCTGCGCACCGACCGTGGGGAACACGAGGTCGACCTTGTCGTCGAACGCCACGACGGCCGCGTCGTGGGCATCGAGGTCAAGCTCGCTCCTACGATCGACGACAGAGCCGTTCGCCACCTCCACTGGCTCAAGGACAACCACGGACGCCGAGTCAGCGATCTGGTCGTTCTCACCACCGGTCCCAACGCCTACCGTCGCCCCGACGGAGTCGCGGTCGTTCCACTTGGACTCCTCGGCCCTTGATCGGCGAGATCGATTTGCCCCCGGCCCGTCAGATCACTGAACGCGGATGTGGAAGGGGAGGCTGAGCACGCCGGCCGGCGCCAGGCCGAGCCGCGCGGCCAACGTTCCGAGCAGCTCGTCAGAGCCGGCGGAGGCGAGGGCGGCGTCCAGGGAGCCTGTGGCCGTTCGCGGGACCGACGTGCTCAGGTGGGGCGACTCACTCGACTTCGCAGGGATCAGGCGGCTGAGCAGCGGGTGGGTCAGCGGACGCAGCGGGGCCTCGTCGGGGTCGAGTTCGGCAAGCGCGCACGCCCGACGGTGGGCCAGGGCGAGGCCGCCGAGGTGGTCGACCAGCCGGCGCTCGGCGGCGTCCGCGCCGGTCCAGACGCGGCCGCGGGCGAGGGGCTCGAGTTCCTCGACCGGCAGGCCGCGGTCGGCGGCGGCCTTCTCGGTGAAGTCGGCGTAGACCGCGTCCAGCCAGCGGTTCAGGGCGTCCCATTCGGCGGCGGTGAACTCGCGATTGCCGGACAGGAAACCCGCCCAGGCGCCGGAGGTGATGTCCTCCGAGAGCAGCCCCAGCTTCTGCTTGAGCCCGGTGAGGACCATCTTCCCGGCGAGCACGCCGATCGAGCCGGTCAGCGTGGACGGCTGAGCCACGATCTCGGTGGCACCCATCGCCACGAAGTAGCCGCCCGACGCGGCGACGTCGCCCATGCTGGCGACGACCGGGCGTCCGGACGCCTTCAGCTGCAGCACCTCGCGGCGGATCTGGTCGGAGGCGATGTAGGACCCGCCGGGGCTCTCCACCTGTAGCACGACGGCGCGGACGAGTTCGTCCCGGCCGGCGGCGCGGAGCTGCTCGCAGACGGCTTCGGACGCCGCGACCGGCCCGGCGCCCAGGCTGGGCTGGGGGCGTCCGCGAACGATCTGCCCGTGCACGCCGACGATCGCGACGCTCGGCTGGGTGCGCTGCCGGAGCTTGTCCAGGGCGTGGGCGGCGGGGCGCTGGCGGTGAACATAGCGAAGCTCGGCCGGCCGGCCCGAGAGCCATTCGTCGCGGGCGGCGGCGTAGACCTGGTCGCGGTAGCCGATCCGGTCGATCAGCCTGCGGTCGAGCGCCTCGTGGGCAGTCAGCAGTCCGGCGTCCAGGGCGTTCCACACGTCGTCGGTGGTCGAGCCGCGGCGGCGGGCGATCAGGTGCACGGTGTCGTGACACAGGGAGTTCGCCAGCCGCTGCATCATCTCCCGGTTCGCGGCGGTGATCTCGCGGGCGGCCAGCTGGTCGGCGGCGGTCTTGTACTCCTTGCGCTGGCCGAACTGGGGTTCCACGCCGAGCTTGTCGAGCGTGCCGCGCAGCAGAGTGACCGACGCCCGGACGCCGGTGAGCCCCAGTTGGCCGGAGGGGGCCAGCCAGACCTGGTCGGCCTGAGCAGCCAGCCGGTAGGGCCACATCGAGCCCCCGAGTTCGCCGAACGACTCGGTGTAGGCCCAGACCGGGTGGGCGGTGCGGAACTCCGCGAGCGCGTCGCCGAGTTCGTCGACCTGGGCTGCGATGAGGGGGCAGGTGCCGACGTGGACGATCAGCCCGGCGATCGCCGGGTCGGACGTGGCCTCGTGCAGCCGCTCGGACAGCACCCGCAGCGACGGGGCGTTCCTGGCCCGCATCGCCTCGACCGGGTTCTGCGGTGCGGCGCTCAGGACGCCGTAGTCGAGGTCGATCTCCAGGATGGTGCGCTCAGCAGCGCCGCGCCAGAACGGTTCCATGCGCCCCAGCGTAGGCACGGGTGCACACGAAGAAGCCGGCCCCTGGGGACCGGCTTGGAGTTGCTGCGGAAATACGGACCTAGGCTCCGTCGTCGTTGTGGCGGCGGAAGCGCTCCTCGAGCTTGTCGATGAAGGCGGCGTCGCCAGGACGCGCCTGGGCCGCGTGCGCGGCGTCGCCGGCGCGCTGCCAGGACGCCAGCAGGACAAGGGCCGAGACCAGCATGAGCAGGAAACCGGCGATGCTGATCAGCGGGAACGTCTCCATGCCGACCAGGAGGCCGGCGACACCCACGAGGAAGCCGAGGCCGGCCAGGAGGGCTCGTCGGCGCTGCAGCCTGCGCGCACCCGTGCCGCGCAGCGCATTGGCGAGCTTGGGATCGTCGGCTGCGAGGGCCTGTTCCATCTGCTCCAGCAACCGCCGCTCTTCTTCAGAAAGAGCCACTGTCGCCTCCCCACCTGTGTTCGCGCAGAGTACCTGCGGTGAGCACAGTGTAGGCGCCGGGCGTGCCGAACGGAACAGAGCTACGAACGCCGGCGCCCCGCCAGCGTCGCCCGCTGCACCGCCTTCGGACCGAACCGTGCCACCGCGGCATCCGCGGCCCGCTCGGCGTCCCGCCAGCCGTGCTCCGGCTCGCCCAGCATCGGCTGCTGATAAGCCGAATCGGCGTCCACCAGGCCCTCGACCCGGACGCCGACGCGGCGGATCCGGGGGCGCTCCAACCGCATCGCCCGCAGCGACTTGACCGCCGACGCGTGCACGTCGCCGGTGGAGTCCGTCGGGCTGGGCAGGGTGGCCGAACGCTGGACGACGCGGAAGTCGGCGAACCGCACGTGGACCGTCACCGTGCGCCCCAGCACCCGCGCCGCGCGCATCCGCGACGTCACTCTGGACGCTACCCGCAGCAGCTCGTCCTCGACCAGCGACAGGTCGTCGGTGTCACGGGCGAAGGTCTCCTGGCTGCCGACGCTGCGCTCCCGTTCGGGGGCGATGACGCGGCGGGCGTCCACCCCCCAGGCCAGGTCGTGCAGCTGGGCGCCCTGCTGTGGCCCGAGTGCTCTCTGCAGCGTGGACCGCGGGGTGTGGGCAAGGTCGCCGACCGTGACGAGCCCGAGCCGGTGCAGCGCGGACGCCGTCACCGCGCCGACCCCCCAGATCTTCTCGACGCCCAGCGGGTGCAGGAACGCGATCACCCCCGCGGGCGGCACCTCGACGAGCCCGTTGGGCTTGGCGGCGTTGGAGGCGAGCTTGGCGATGAATTTCGTCGGCCCGATGCCGACCGAGCACGGAATGCCCTGCTCGTCGGCCACCATCGCACGGATCAGCTCCCCGATCTCGGCCGGCGAACCCAGCATGCGCTGGGCGCCGGTCACGTCCAGGAACGCCTCGTCCAGCGACATCGGCTCGACGAAGGGCGTGATGGCCGAGAAGATCGCGAAGACCCCCTCGGAGGTGGCCTGGTAGGTGTCGAAGTCGGGCGGGATCGCGACGGCGTCCGGGCACAGGCGCCGGGCGCGGGTCGACGACATGCCGCCCTCGACGCCGTACGCGCGCGCCTCGTAGCTGGCCGAGAGGACGACCCCGCGGCTGGAGCCGCCGACCCACATCGGACGCCCCCGCAGCTCGGGGTGCCGGCGCAGCTCGACGGAGGCGTAGAAGGCGTCCATGTCGACGTGCAGGATGACGGGCATGCGCGCTCACCACCCCGAACTGCCGGGGCTGGAGTGCCAGAGCTTGCGCTGCGGCGTCGACTTGGGCGACTCGCCGGCCGGGGCCACGTCGGTGTAGGGGTTCTGGACGAAGCCGCTCGGGTGCACCCACACGCGGCGCTGGCCCATGCCACCGGCCTGGGCGCGATGGCCGGTGTCGGCCGGCTCCCCCTCGCCCCAGTCGTCGCCGCGCCTGGTGGGCTCGGGCATCGCGACGGGCGCGTCCACGATCTCGCGGACGGCCGCGACCGCGGCGTCCTCGTCGCCAGTCTCGTCCAGCACCCGGCGCCAGACCGACTCCAGGTGGGTCAACTCCCAGGCGCCGGTGGCGCGCAGCGAGACCCCGCGCGGGCCGGTGCGGCGCAGCTCGCCGCGGCCGACGATCAGCCAGGAGTTGAACACGGTGTTCGCGTAAGGGCCCTGGGCGTCCTCGAAGAACGTGAGGTCGACCGGGCCCGTGGTGTCGTCGAGGGTGAGGAAGATGACCCGGCGACCCGAGCGCACCGGCGGCGTCTGGGTGGCGACCTTGACCCCGGCGACCAGCAGCGTGCTGCGGCTGCGGCGCTTGAGCAACTCGTCGGACCACGTGACGCCCAGCGACCGCAGGAACGGCAGGTGGTCGCTCAGGACGTGCCGGGTCGCATCCAGGCCGATGATGTCGAGCTCGGCGGCCATCCGTTCGTCGGCGGTCATCTCGGGCAGGCCGGTCACTGCGACATCGCCCGGACCAGGCCGTCCCGAGGCGCCCGCGACCGGGTCGCCCCCGTCCGCCCAGGGGCCCAGGTCGAGGGCCAGCTGGACCGCCTGGTGGCCGTTCACCCGGCCGCCGGACAGGCCGCGGGCGCGTCCGGTGGCGCGGAGCTGCCGGGCGTCCACCCGGTCGGCCCGGGCCAGGTCGGCCAGGCAGAGCAGCAGGTCGCGGCGGGTCACCGCACCGCGCCGCCCGACGGCCCTCGGCGTCCCGATGCCGTAGAGGTCGTCGAACGCCCCGGACAGGATCAGCCTCTCGGCCAGGTCGGACGCCACCGCCGCCCGGGCCCAGAAGTCGGTGAGGCCCGCGAACGGACGCGCCCGCACGATGCGCTCGCTCTCGGCCTCGGTGATGCCCTTGACGTCGGCCAGCGACAGCCGGATGCCGAACGCCTGGTCGAACGAGGGCTCCAGCAGCGCCTCGATGTGGTACTCGATCCCGGACGCGTTGACGTCCAGGGGCAGGATCGGGATGCCGAGGCGGCGGGCCTCCTCGAGGATCAGTCGCTTGGGGTACATGCCCGGGTCGTGGGTGAGGACGCCGGCGAGGAACGCCGCCGGGTGATAGCGCTTCAGCCACGCCGACTGGTAGGTGGGCAAGGCGAAGGCGGCGGCGTGGGCCTTGCAGAAGCCGAAGGACGCGAACGAGCGCAGCACCTCCCAGACCGTCTGGACCGTGCGAGCGTCGTAGCCACGCTCCAGCGCGGTCGGGACGAACCAGCGGCGCACGTCTTCCTGCCCCCGGTCGGAGCCGAGGGCCCGGCGTGCCTCGTCGCCGTAGGCGTAGTTGCAGCCGGTCATGATCGAGACGATCTTGATCACCTGCTCGTGGAAGACCACGACGCCGCAGGTCTCGGCGAGCGCCGGGATCAGGTCGGGGTGCAGGTAGCGCGGGACATCCCACCCGTTGCGGGCGCGGAGGAACGGGACGACCATGTCCGACTTCACCGGGCCGGGGCGGAACAGCGAGATGTCGATGACGATGTCGGTGAAGTCGGACGGCCCGAACTTGCCGACCAGCTCCCGCTGGCCCGGCGACTCGATCTGGAAGCAGCCGAGGGTCTCGGCGCGGCCGATCATCTCGTAGACCTCGGGGTCGTCGAAGGGCGCGAGGGACTCTAGGTCGATCCGCTCGCCGGACGTGCGCTCGATCTCGTTCACCGCGTGGGCCATCGAGCTCTGCATGCGGATGCCGAGGACGTCGAGCTTGAGCAGCCCGATGTCCTCCACGTCCTCCTTGTCGAACTGGCTCATCGGGTAATCGCCGAAGGACCGCTCCACCGGCGTCCGGTCGAGCAGGGTGGCGTCGCTCAGCAGGACGCCGCACGGGTGCAGCGCGACGTGCCGCGGCAGGCCGTCCAGCGACTCGACCAGCTCGAACAGCACCCGCAGCTGGGCGTCGTCGAGGTTCGCCGCGCGCAGCTCGGGCAGGTCGCGCAGGGCGTGGCGGGCGTCCCGGGCCCGGATGTGAGGGAACGACTTGGCGATCGCGTCCACGTCGCCGGGCGGCAGGCTCATCGCCGCCCCGACGTCGCGGATCGCGTGCCGGACGCGGTAGGTGTCCATCATCGCGACGCACGCGACCCGCTCGGAGCCGAAGGTGCGGAAGATCATGTCGTAGACCTCGGTGCGGCGGGCCGACTCGACGTCGACGTCGATGTCGGGCAGCGCCCGGCGCAGCGGCGACAGGAAGCGCTCCATGATCAGGCCGTAGCGGATCGGGTCGATGCCCGAGATGCCGAGCGCGTAGTTGATCAGGCTGCCCGCCCCGGAGCCGCGCGCGGCGACCCGGACGCCGAGCCCCCTGATGTCGTCGACCACCCGCGCCACCGTGAGGAAGTACGACGCGTAGCCCTTCACGCGGACCACCTCCAGTTCCTCCTCCAGCCGGGCTGCCACCTCGGTCGACGGGACGCCGTAGCGCTCGTTCACCCCCGCCTCGCAGCGCCGCCGCAGCTCGGCGAAGCCGTCACCGGCCCCGAGCACCTCGAACTCGGGCAGGTGCACCTCGCCCAGGCCGATGTCGCCGTGCGGGTCGAGCCGGCAGCGCACCGCCAGGTCGCGCGTCGCCCCGAACAGGCGGACGGCGTCGCGGCGTCCGGCGATCGCGCAGACCTCCTCGGCGACGGCGATCATCTCCTTGCCCGACTTGAGGTAGCCCTCGGCGTTGCGCCGGTCGACGTTGCGGGCGTCCAGCGGGACGAGCCGCCGCGCCGCATCGAGCACGTCGGCCGTGGGGGCGTCCGCGCGCCGCGCCATGCGCACCGCGTTCGTCAGGACGCCGGTGACGCCCTGGGCATCCGCGAACGCCAGCATGCGCCCGGCCAGGGACGCCGAGCCCGGCCCGTGCCCAGCCACGCGGTGGTTGACGACACCGATCGCGAGCCGGTCGCGCGGCACCACCGCCAGCCACTCCCCCAACAGCCCTTCGGCCCGGCCGTCGTCGCGCGCGATCAGCGCGCGGCCCAGGTCGGAATCCGGACCCAGCACGACGACCAGGTCGTCGCCATGGCGTCCGACCAACTCGCGGGTGATGCGCGGGCTACCGCGCTCGCCGTCGGCGTGGGCGGCCGAGACCAGCCGGCACAACGACCCCCAGCCCCGCCGCGAGGACGCCAGCGCCACCGCCCGCCCCACCATCGGCGCCGCCTCCCGCGGCCCGGTGCCGACGATCGCGTCGGAGCCCGGACGCCCCCGCGGCCCTGGCGGACGCAACGCCAGGTCGGCGCCCACCACCGGCGCGATGCCTGCCTCTAGGCACGCCTTGGCGAACCGGACCGCCCCGTACAGCCCGTCGCGGTCGGTGAGGCCGAGGGTGTCGGCGTCGTGGCCGGCGGCCGCGCGCACGAGCGCCGACGGGTGGGACGCCCCGTACTGCAGCGAATAACCCGACGCCACCCGCAAATGCACGAACGGATCGCTCATCAGTCGACCACCGCCCGCAGCCGCCAGTCGGGCTCGCCGGCGTCGGTCGTGCCGCGGGCCAGCTCGTAGACGCCCGGGAGCGAACTGCGCCCGGACGCCGCCACCACCCGCCACACCTCCGCCTCGGCCAGCAGGTCGCGCTCGCCGGACGCACCCGCCGGCCGCGTCCACCAGTCGCCCGTCTCGAACCACCGGTTCTCGACCTCGAGGACCTTCCAGACGCGCCTGCGCCAGACGAACTGCGCCGGACCCACCTCCTCGCCGGCGGGGGTGGCCAACGGTTCCGCCCGCACGGTGATCGGCTCGTCATACCGCCTCATGCGACCTCCTCACAGATTTCGAACACCCGTTCGAGAGGTCTACCACTATAGGCACCCCCTCCGACAAAACGTCAAGGGCCGCCAACGGGGCTGTGGAGAACGCGGGTGAAAGCCCTCACTTGGCCCCCCGGCGCGATCTCCCCTAGCCTCGCCTGCGTGGGGACGCCAACAGCAAACGCCAGCGCAAGGTGACCATGGCTGAGGTCGCGGCGGCCGCGGGGGTCTCCCCGACCACCGTCTCGCACGCGCTGCGCGGGCTCGGACGCGTCGATCCCGCCACCCGCCAGCACGTCGTCGAGATCGCCGAGTCGCTCGGCTACCACCCCGATCCCCGGGCCCGGGCGCTGCGGCGCGGGCACTCGAACATGCTGGCGGTGGCGTCCTCGATGCACCCGGCGGTCTCCCTGGGGGCCGCACGCCTGGGCTTCTACATGGACCTGGCGGCGGTCGTCGTCCAGTCGGCCTTCGACGCCGGCTACGGCGTCGTCCTGCTGCCGCCGATGTCGCCCGACCACCTGCACACGCTGAAGGATCTGGATGTCGACGGCGTCGTCGTCGTCGAGCCCTCGGCGGGCGACCCGATCGTCACCGAACTCGACGCGCTGCGGCTGCCGTACGTGACCATGGGCCTGCAGCGCACCGGCGACGATCCGGCCGCCACCCACGCCGTCGATTTCAACGCGACCGCTGCCGCGGAGCTCATGCTGGGCCACCTCGCCGAGCGCGGCGCCCGCAACGCCCTGCTGATGGTCGGCGACCGGCGGCGTCCCTCGTACGACGCGTCCCGCACGGTCTACCAGAAGCTGGCCGAGCGCCACGGCTGGACGGCCGGCATCGAGGTCGTCTCCGAGGGCGACGGCGAGCAGGGCGGCTACCACCGGATGCTCGAGGTGCTCGACCGGCCCGGACCGCCCATCGACGCCGTCGCCGCGGTCGTGGACGCCTTCGCCGTCGGCGTGGTGCGCGCGGTCACCGAGCGCGGGCTCGTCGTGCCGGGCGACGTGATGGTCGTGACGCGCTACGACGGCCTGCGCGCGCGGGCGTGCGTCCCCCCGCTGACGGCCCTCGACCTGCGCCTCGACAGCGCCGGGGACGCCGCCGTGCGGCTCCTGCTCTCGCTCCTACAACAGGGGGACGCCGGCACGGGCGAGATCCCCACCCTGCCGGCGCCACGGCTCATCGCGCGGGAGTCCACCGCCCGCTGAGGCCCAGCCTGCAAAAACTCAGCCCCGCACCACCAGCACGATGCCGGAGATGACGGCGAACACCAGCACGAACGTGCGCATGGGTCCGCTGGAGACGCGCCGGTGCAGCAGCGCGCTGACCGCGAGCCCGGCCACCAACGGCGGCATCAGCCAGCCGGCGGCCTGCAGGTGCTGGACGCCGACGCGTCCCTGGAAGCCCAGCAGCACCAGGGAGGCCACCTCGCCGATCAGGAAGCACGTGGCGACCGTCGAGCGCAGGGTGGACGGCGTCTCGTGCTGATAGACCAACGCGAGCGGCGGGCCGCCGATGCCGGTGGCGGTCTCACTCAGCCCGGTGATCACCCCAGCCCCCAGCAGGGCCGGGACGCTGGGGGTGAACGCCGGGGTCAGCAGGCTCGCGGCGGCGGCCAGCACGGTCACGACGCCGACGAGCGGCCCGAGGCGGTCCGGCGGCACGACCGCCAGCAGCCACACCCCCAGCGGGGTGGACACGATCCGCGCCAGCGAGATCCAGCCCACCCCCCGGAAGTCGATGGCCGCCCGCTCCCGCCAGGCCACGTACACGTTCAGCGGGATCATCAGCATCAGCAGCGCGACCGGCAGGATGCCGGGTGCCAGCAGCCCCGCGACCGGGGCGACGATGAGCGCGAAGCCCAGCCCGCTGGTGCCCTGGACGAGGGCCGCGATCGCCACCGCCACCCCGAGCACCACCAGGACCTCGACGCTCATCGGTCCGCCCACGGCCGCAGGGACAGGCCGGCCCGCTCGATGGCGGCGCGCGCGTGACGGGACGCCCGCCCGAGCAGCTCGCGGCCGTCCCAGCCGACGGGCCAGCCGTCGACGAGCCGGGTCGTGCCGGCCGTCACGACCGCCCGCAGTTGGTCGCGGTTGCCGACGCGGACCAGCTCCCAGGCCAGGTCGAAGCTCGGCACCAGGTCGGGCACGCGGGTGTCGACGAGCAGGAAGTCGGCCGACTTGCCGGCCTCGATCGAGCCGGTCACGTCCCCCAGGCCGGCCGCGTGGGCGCCGCCGGAGGTCGCGGCGTCCAGCCAGCGCCGGCCGCCCCCGCCGAACGGGTCGCCGACGGTCATCGCGGTCGCGAACCGCTGGGCCGTCTCGGCGGCGTCCATGAGGCGGAAGCCGTCGCCGCGCGTGCCGTCTGTTCCGAGGCCGACGCGGACGCCCAGGTCGGCCAGCAGCAGGGCGGGCGCGACCGCGTTGCCCTTCCACGAGCTGGCGACCGGGTTGTACGAGACGGCCGTCCCGGCCTGGGCCAGCAGGAGCGCCTCGGCCGGCGTGATCAGCGTGACGTGGGCGGCGAGCAGCGCGGCGTCCAGGATGCCGAGGCAGTCGAGGTACTCGAGCGGGCGGCGTCCGGTCTCGAGGATCGACCGCTCGACCGACGCGAGGTGCTCGTTGACGTGGCTCTGCCACACGCAGCCGGCGGCAGCGCTGAGCTTCGACACCTGGACGAGCACCTCCGGCGTGGCCACCTCGGGCACGGGGACCGCGAGCGAGGGGTGCACCAGGGGTCGTCCGGCGAACCGGTCCAGGTGCTGCTCGGCGGCCCGCAGCACCTCGCGGGCGGGCGGGCTGCCGGGCGGGATGTCCGCGCAGGTCTTGCCGATCACGCAGCGCAGCCCGGCGTCCTCGGTCTGCTCGACCATCAACTCGACGTCGTGGGCGGAGCGGGTGCCGGCGTCCACGACGGTGATGAAGCCACCCCGGAGCGACTCCAGCGCGGCGAGCCTGGCGCTGACCCCCAACTCCTCGGGGGTCAGCGCCTGCTCCAGGGGGAGCCAGATGCGCCGGAAGATCTCCGACGGTTCGCCGTAGGCCAGGGTGGAGCCCAGCGCCTGCGAGAGGTGGTGGTGGGCGTCCACGAAGCCGGGCAGCAGGACCAGGCCCTCGAGACGCGCGACGGGGGCGTCCGGACGCCGCGAGCGGACCTCGGCGGCCGGGCCGACGTCGGTGAAGACGCCGCCCGCGACCGCCACGGCCACGCCCGCCCGGAACCCGGTGCCAGGCAGGTACACCTGGTCGGGCTCCAGGACGTAGCTGCCCTCGAAGCGCAGGTCGGATGCGGTCACGACGACGCCCCGTCGTTGGTCGCACCGGACGCCGCCTCACGGGTCCGGCGGCGCCAGGCGCCGAGGGGTCCGTGGTTGAACAGGGCGTTGAGGATGACCGCGGTGAAGGCGCTCATCGCGACGGCGTTCTCGAGGATCATCCGCAGCGGGGCCGGGGCCGCGACGTACGGGTTGGCGAGCAGCACGGGCATCAGGCCGAGGCCGATCGAGACGGCCACGATCACCATGGTGGCGTGGTCGTGCAGGTCGATCCGGCCGAGCATCTGGATGCCGAGGACGACGATGACGCCGAACACGACGACCGCGGTGCCGCCGACGACGGCGTCCGGGATGATCGTGATGAGCTGGACCAGCGGCGCGAACAGGCCGGCGGCGATCAGGATGATGCCGGCCGCGACGGTGACGTAGCGGCTCTTGACGCCGGTCATGCGGACGATACCGACGTTCTCGCCGCTGGTGACCATGAGCGGCATGCCGAAGAACGAGCCGGCGAACGAGACCAGCGCGTCGGCGCGAATGGTCTTGGGGGCGGTCTTGGCGAGGTCGATGCGGGCGCCGACGGCCTCGGCGTTGATCGAGGTCTGTCCGGTGGCCTCGGCCATCGAGGCGATGCTGAAGATCAGCAGCGGGAGAGCGGCGAGCAGGTCGAACTCGGGCATCCCGAACGGCATCGGCTGCGGCACGGCGATCAGGCCGTTCTTCAGCGGGTCACCGACGTGGGCGACGCCCATGAGGAACGCGAGGACGGTGCCCGCCAGCAGGCCGATGATGGGGGCCACGCGGGCGATGAAGCCGCGTCCGAACAGGACGGCGAGCACGGTGAAGCCGATGGTCGACAGGCCGAGGATGATCCCGGGGCCGTTGCCGAAGGTGGGGGTGCCGGGCTTGCCGAAGATCAGCTGTGCGCCGATCTTGACGAGGTTGATGCCGACGACGGTGATCATCGTGCCGATGACGAGGGTCGGGAAGAACCGCAGCAGGCGTTGGAAGATCGGGAGGACGACGAAGTAGAAAACCGCCGTGAGCATCACCGCCCCGACGGCGACCTGGACGCCCTTGGCCTGGGCGATGCTGATGAAGAGGATGACCGGCGCGCCGCCCGGGAGCATCACGAACGGCAGCTTGGGTCCGAACGGGCCGACGCCCTGGGACTGCAGGATCGACCCGATGCCGGAGAAGACCAGCGTCGCCGCGAGCAGTTGGGCGGTGAGTTCGGGGCCGAGCTTCAGGGCGCCCGAGATGAGGAAGACGCTCGAGATCGGGGTGGCGGCCATCACGAGCACGTGCTGGACGCCGAACAGGATCGTCTGCCCGATGGGGCGGTAGCTGTCGAGCTCCGGCGGACGATCCGGGGACGCGGGCGTCACGTCAGCCGCCAGGGCTTGGTCTGTGGTCATGGCTACTCCTTCGTGCCAAATCGATTTGGCAGTAGCGTCGCACTGCCGCTTCGCGCCGCAAGAGAGATCGACGAATTCGTGCCAGACGCCCGCCGGGCGCCGCCCCCGGCCGTGCCGCGCAACAAACTGGAGACTTGTGGTCCGTAGTCGAACCACAACCCTCCAGTATCCCGCGCCCGCATCGTTCAACCCGTGTCGGCCGCCCGTGGCAGAGTGACCCCCGTGCGCATCGCGACCTGGAACGTGAACTCCGTCCGCCCGCGGGTGCCCCGGCTGCTGCCGTGGCTGGACCAGCGGCGTCCCGACGTCGTCTGCCTGCAGGAGACCAAGCTGAGCGCCGCCGCGTTCGACGAGCTGCTCGGCGACGACCTGGACGCCCGGGGCTACGCGTGGGCGTCCCACGGCCTGGGCCAGTGGAACGGGGTCGCGATCCTGTCCCGCGTCGGCCTGGACGCCGTCGAGCGCGGCCTGCCCGGCGAGCCCGGCTTCCCCACCCCCGACACGCCTGAGGCCCGGGCGATTGCGGCGACGTGCGGGGGCGTCCGGGTGGTGTCGGTGTACGTCCCGAACGGGCGGACTCCCGACGACCCCCACTACGCGTACAAGCTGCTCTGGCTGGACGCCCTGCGCGCCTACGCCGCCGCGGCCGGCCCGGACGCCGTGGTCTGCGGCGACGTCAACATCGCCCCCGCGGACGCCGACGTGTTCGACCCCGCCGCCTATGTCAACGAGACCCACGTCACCCCGCCCGAGCGGGCGGCCCTGCGGGCGATCATGGACACCGGCTACCGCGACGTGGTCCGCGAGCGCTGGCCCGAGGAGCGCGTCTTCTCCTACTGGGACTACCGCGCCGGCATGTTCCACCAGAACCTCGGCATGCGCATCGACCTCGTGCTGGCCACGCCGAACGTCGCCGGCCGCGTCGCCGCGGCCTGGATCGACCGGCAGGCCCGCAAGGGGACGGGTCCGAGCGATCACGCCCCCGTGATCGTCGACCTCGACGACGCCCCCGACGGCGACATCGGCCCCATGGTCCCGCCCCCGTCGAACCCCGGTTCCGGTCGTGGACGCCGCCTGCCCCAGTCCCGCTGACGCAGCGACCTCTTATCGGCGGCACAGACCACGCACAGCCGCGCGGCCCATCGTTGGGGTGACAAGGCAGTCAACCCTCAACGAGAGAAGCACCCGATGAGCACCGACTCCCCCGAGGCCCAGGTCGAACCGACAGCCCAGCCAGACCAGGCGCAGCCCGAGCAGCCGGACGCCGGCCAGCAGCAAGGCCCCGGTGGCTTCCCGCCCCCGCCCGGCGGCTTCGGACACGGCCCGCACGGCCACCACGGTCCCGGAGGTCCCGGAGGCCCGGGTTGCCCCGGCGGTCCCGGACGCGGCGGCTTCCCGCCCCCGCCGCCCCCGTGGGGCGCGCCACCCGAGGGCGCTCCCCCGCGGCCAGGCGCCCAGGACACCGCCCCTGCCCCCGAGCAGACCGAACGCGAGGAGCCCGTCACCGAGCCCGCCGCCGAGCAGAGCCAGTCGTAAGGACCCCCTTTTCTGGGCCGAGGAGCCCAGTACCCTGACCGAGGGCCTCGTCGCCACATCCCCCCGTGGCGGCGGGGCCCTCACCCTGTCCACCCGGTGCCACACTGGCGTCCATGGCCAGGATCGTCGTCGCGGGGGGCTCGCTGCCCGGCGTCGCCGCGGCCGCCCGGCTGGCCCGCGCCGGCCACGAGGTCACCCTCGTCGAGGCCGGGCACCGCATCGGCGGACGCCTCGCCCGGCCTGGCGTCTGGGCGCCGGTCATCGACTTCCCGGCTCCCCTGCGCGACCTGTTCCGCAAGTCAGGACGCCCCTTCGACGCCGAGCTCGGACGCCGCGGGCTGCGGCTGGCTCCCGCGCCGCCGGCCGTCCACCGCTTCGCCGACGGCACCGAGCTGCCCTGGCCCACCGACCGCGCCGAGCAGTGGCACCTGCTCTGCGACCGCTACTCCCCCGCCGTCGCCGCCCGCTGGCGTGACACCCTGGACGCCCTCGACGAGACCTGGCAGCGGCTGCGTCCCCTGGGCCTGGAGGCCGATCCCGGCGGACGCCCCCGCCACCTCCGCCGCGCCCTCGCTCGCGCAGGACTCGACCCGCGCGACACCGTCGAGCACCTGGCCCGCCGCCTCGACCACCCGCACCTGTCCGAGCTGGTCCGCGACACGGCCCGACTCACGGGCTCCGACCCACGCGAGACCCCGGCGTTCTGGGCGTCCCGGCTCAGCGTGCAGCGCACGTTCGGCCGCTGGCAGCTCGTGGACGCCGCCGGCGTCCCCCTGCCCGCCACCGCTCTCTTGGACGCCCTCGAACAGCGGCTGGCGACCCGCGGCGTCCGGGTGCTGACCAGCACGAACGTCACCGCGATACGGCCCGACGGCGTGGCCACCGACTCCGGCGACCTGCCCGCGGACGCCGCCGTCAGCGCCCTCGACCCATGGCTGCTTCGACGCCTGACCAAGGCCGGCACACCACCACCCTGGGCCCGCCTCGAAGCCGCCCACGCGCCACACGTCACCGTCACCGACGACGACGGCCCGCCGGAGCCGGCCGAGGAGGTCGACCACACCCCGGCAGGCCCGATCGTGACCTACCGCCGCCCGGACGCCCACGGCACCGAGGTCGTCGTCCACGACCACACCCGGACCACGCCCGACCCGGGCGCGGGCGTCCGCTGGCACGGGGCGCGCACGTGGACCCACCTCCCGGGCGTCCGGACGAGGAACCCACGCCTGTTCACGGCGTCCACCTCGGGACGCGCCGGCAACGAGCCCTGGGCCCAACTGCTGACCGGTGCCCTCGCCGCATACGCCGCCCATGCCGAGCTGACAGGGGAGGACATCCGTCCGAGCAACCGCGACTACCGGCCCTGACCCGCCGACTCACGGACGCTCCCCGGCCGGTTTGACCCCAGGCACTAAGCTCCTACAACGGCCTCTTCGGAGTTAGGAACCTCCTCTTGACCCAAGCGTCGGATCATTACACCCAGGATTCGGGCGTGCCCGCCGACGTGCTCGCAGCCGAATTGGCGGCCGAGCAGGCACACGTGGACGCGGTGTACGCCCGGCTCGACGAGGCGACGCGGTCTGCGCGTAGCGCCGCCGAGACCGGCAAGGGGCTCTACCGTTCGGACCGCGAGACGTGGGTCCGTGAGGAGGACGGCACCGCCCTCTTCGAGCGGGACGCCTTCGCCTACCAGGCAGCCAAGCGGCTCGCGATCCTGGACGCCGAGCACGAGGGCCTCGTCTTCGGACGCCTCGACCACTCCGACGGCGAGGTGCGCTACATCGGGCGCATCGGCGTCCGCGATGAAGATTACGAGCCCCTCGTCATCGACTGGCGCGCCCCGGCCGCCGAGCCCTTCTACCGGGCCACGCCGAGCCGTCCGATGGATGTCGTCCGCCGCCGCGTCCTGCGTTGCCGCGCCGACAAGGTGATCGGCATCGAAGACGACCTGCTCGACGACACCGCGCGCCGCGACGACCTCCCGATCGTCGGCGAGGGCGCCCTGATGGCCGCCCTGTCGCGGGCCCGCGGCAAGCACATGCGCGACATCGTCGCCACGATCCAGGCCGAGCAGGACGAGGCGATCCGCGCCGACCACCGCGGCGTCACCGTCATCTCCGGCGGCCCCGGCACCGGCAAGACCGTGGTCGCGCTGCATCGCGCGGCCTTCCTGCTCTACTCGAACCGGCGCAGGTTCGAGCGCGGCGGCATCCTCGTCGTGGGTCCCGGCCCCGTGTTCATGAACTACATCGAGCGCGTCCTGCCGTCCCTGGGCGAAGACTCGGTGACCCTGCGCGCGATCGGCGCGGTGGCGTCCGACGTGCTGCCCGACCTGGACGCCGGCCGCATCGACGACGCCGCCGCTGCCGGGGTCAAGGGCAGCCTGCGCATGGTGACGCTGCTGAAACGCCTGGTCAACCTGCCGTTGGTGCTCGCCGAGGGCGGGCTCGACCTGCGCACCACCGTCAAGGGCAACGTCCTCAAGCTCGACGAGCGTCACCTCGAGCGCATCCGGTCCGGCGTGCTGGCCCACTCCAAGGTCAACCAGGCCCGGGACGCCGCAGAGCGCGCCGTCCTCGCCGCGCTGCGCCCGCAGGTGCCCGAGGAGCTCGGCCTGGACGCCGACGCGATCGACGACCTCATCACGAGCTCGGCCGCCTACCGCATGTTCCTCAACGCCTGGTGGCCGCCGCTGGTCGCGACCGACGTGCTGCGCCGCCTCGCCGACCCCGTCGTCGTCGGCCGCGTCGCCGAGGGCCTGCTGGACGCCGACGAGCAAGCCGCACTGATGGCGTCCTACGCCGGGCACGGCGACTGGTCCGTGGCCGACATGGCGCTGCTCGACGAGCTCGTCGCGATGCTCGGCCCGCTGCCGCGCGAGGCTGAAGAGACGGACCCGACGCTGTTCCTCACCTCGGGCTCCGAGGTGTCGGAGCTGGTCACCACGGCCGAGCTGCTGGGCCGCCAGCACGAGCCCGAGCTGGACGAGGAGACGTTCGACACGTTCGCGCACGTTCTGGTCGACGAGGCCCAGGACGTCACCCCGATGCAGTGGCGCATGCTGCGCCGCCGGGGGGCGCAGGCGTCCTGGACGATCGTGGGCGACCTCGCGCAGAGCTCCTGGCCCGACCTGGACGAGGTCGGACGCGCCGCGCGCGAACTGATCGGCAACGGCATGCACCGCGAGTTCCGGCTCTCGGTCAACTACCGCTCGCCCAAGGAGGTGTTCGACCTGGCCGCGGAGGTGGTCCGGCGCGACTACCCCAAGGCCGACCTGCCCATCGCCGTCCGGTCGACCGGCATCGAGCCCGAGCTTGAGCGCGTCTCCGAGGCCAGCTTGGTCTCCGAGCTGACCGGACGCCTCGACGCCCTCACCGAACTGGTCCCCGGCACGGTCGGCGTGATCGTGCCGCCGTCGCGCATCGAGAAGCTCCGCGAGGCGGTGCTGAAGCGGCTGGCGTCCGAGCTGAACGCCGTCGACATCGACCGGGTCTGGTTCGTCACCCCGCTCGAGGCGAAGGGCCTGGAGTACGACGCGGTCGTGGTGGTGTCGCCGGACGAGATCGTGACCGAGTCGCCGGGCGGCGTCCGGGTGCTCTACGTGGCGCTCACACGCCCGACGCAGCGGCTGGTGACACTCGATGTGGGGGAATCCTCCGGAGCCTGGCGAGGATCTCGGACGTAGCCGTCGACCGGTTCAGCGTGAAGAACTGCAGCCCGGGAGCGCCGCCTGCGAGCAGCGTGTCGCACAGCCGGGTGACCCACTCGAGGCCCATCTCGCGGAAGCGCGGCCGGTCGTCGGCGACGGCCAGGAGGGCGTCCACCAGCTCGTCCGGCATCACGTCGCCGGCCATGCCGCGGAACCGCTCGATCTGGCCCGGATTCGTGACCGGCATGATGCCCGCGACGATCGGCATCGTGCCGCCCAGGGCACGGAAGCGGTCGATCAGCGCAAAATAGGACTCGGGCCGGAACACCATCTGCGTGATCGCGAACGCGGCCCCGGCCTCCTGCTTGTCGAGGAGGATGCGGGCGTCCAGGTCGAGGTCGAACTGGGCCGGATGACCGTCCGCGAACGCCGCGACGCCGACCGTGAAGTCGCCCCGCGCGCGAATCAGGCGCACCAGCTCGGTGGCATTGCGTAACCCCTCGGGATGCGCCTCGAACGGCACGTCCGGCCCGCCGGGCATGTCGCCGCGGATCGCCAGGATGTGATGGACGCCGAGTTCGGCGTACGAGTCGAGCGCCGCCTCGACCTCCGCACGAGACTGGCCGGTGATCGTCAGGTGCCCCATCGTCGCGACGCCGCCGTGCCGCATGATCGCCCGGACCGCGTCGAAGGTCCGCTGCCGGGTCGCGCCCGTGGCGCCGTAGGTCACCGAGACCCAGTCCGGACGCAGTTCGCGCAGGTTGGCCACGGTGTCGAGCAGCGTGAATGCACCCGCGGCGTCCTGCGGCGGGAAGTACTCGAAGCTGAACGTGGGGCCGTGTCGGTCGCCCAGGCGCTCGGCGATGGTCGGGGCGTCCATGGGGCCACACCCTACGGCGGCCCGCGCGAGACGGTGCGGCTAGGCTCGGAGAATGGTCACGCTGGACGCCGTCGAGCCCGTCTCCCCGGGTTTCCGGGACGCCGTTGGCGCGGCCCTGTTCTGTTTCCTGGACGACCGCCGCTCGGAACTGGCGGGGATCGGCCCCGAGTTGGGAGCCTTCGTCGACCGCGCCGTGTCGTTCACCGCGGGTGGCAAGCGGCTGCGTCCGGCGTTCTGCGCGTGGGGGTACGCCGCCGGCGCCGGGTCTCTGGAGCTGCCCGATCGCGTGGTGTCCGCCGCCGCCTCGCTCGACCTGCTGCACGTGTCGGCCCTGGTCCACGACGACGTGATGGACGCCTCGGAGGCCCGCCGCGGACTGCCCAGCGCCCACCGGCAGTTCGAGGCCGACCACCGGGCGGCGTCGGGGCGCGGGGACGCCGAGGCGTTCGGCCGCTCGGGCGCGATCCTGCTCGGCGACATGCTGCTGGTGTGGTCGGCCCAGCTGCTGGAGAACTCGGGGCTGACGGCGTCCGAGCTGGCGGCGGTGCGGCCCTGGGTGCAGGCGGTGCGCGCCGAGGTCACGGCCGGGCAGTACCTGGACGTGGTCGCCCAGTCGCTCGACCCCTACGCGCGCACGCGTACGCCGGGGGGTGTCGCCGAACTCGAGGCGCTGGTGTCGCGGGTCGTCACCTACAAGTCGGCCTGCTACACCGTGGAGCGCCCGCTGCACTTGGGCGGGGCGATCGCGGGGGCGTCCGAGCGGGAGCAGGCGCTGTTCTCGGCGTACGGGCGTCCGCTCGGGCGGGCCTTCCAGTACCGCGACGACCTGCTCGGCGTGTTCGGCGACCCGTCGCTGACCGGCAAGGACTCGGGCGAGGACCTGCGCGAGGGCAAGCTCACCCTGCTCGTCGTCAAGACGTTCGCCGGGTCCTCGGACGCCGCCGCGCGCCGGTTCTCCGAGCTGTTCGGGCGGGCCGACCTGACGGCGTCCGATGTCGGCGAGCTGCGCCAGATCATCGAGGCATCGGGGGCGCGTGACTTCGTCGAGCAGGCGATCGAGGCCGAGTACGCCGCGGCGGTCGGGGCCCTGGCTGGGGCGTCCTGGCTCGGCGGGGCGCGCGAGGGCCTGGAGAACCTGGCCCGGGCCGCCGCCCGGCGGGCCTTCTAGGAGGCGCCGTGGAGGTCTTCGCCGGGCCGGCCCTCATCGTGGTCCCGGGACTACTCGCGGTGGTGTGGTCGGTCATGGGCGTCCTGCGCGCCACGGCCCCCCGCCGCTGGACGCAGATTGCGGGTGAGGTCTCGGCCCACGAGCGGGACGCCCGCGGCGTCGTCGACGTGGTCGAGTACCCGCTGCCGGAGGGCGGCACCTGGACGGTGCGTCCGGAGCCGCACGGCACGTACGTCTCAGGGCGTCCGTTGGGGACGCCGGTGCCCGTCTGGCGCGACCCCGTCGACGCGCTCAACGCGGTGCTGGAGCTCCCCCGCCTGGATCGCTTCGCCGGTCCCCTGCTCATCGGCATCCTCGGGGCGTTCTTCTTCGTCGGCGGGCTCGTGTGGGCCGGGCTGATCCTGGCGCTCGTGAGCCGCTGAAGCGCAGACGGCGTCCGCTCAGTTCGAATAGTAAGTAGATGGTATTCGCAAAGGTATAGACGGCTGCATGGTTGGACGTTTAGCGTTTCTCCCGTGACACGACTCGCATGGCTGCCCGTCGACGGCGACGGGGCCGCGCAGCAGAACACCCGCCACGGGGATTCCCGGCGGGCGAGCGCCACGCCGCTCTACCGGCAGGTGTGCGACGCGATCGAATCCCTCGCGATGGCCACGCCGCTGGGCGACGAGTCCCCGCTGCCGCCCGAGAGCGAGCTGATGGCTCAGCTCGGCGTCAGCCGGGGCACCCTGCGCCGCGCCACCGACGAGCTCGCCCGCCAGGGCCTGCTGCAGATCCAGTCGGGCCGGGGCACGTTCGTCGACCAGGCGGCGAAGGTCCGCCTGCTGGTCTGGGAGCGGCTCTGCGACGTCGCCAGGCCCGACTCGCGGTTCGACCTCGACCTGAGCCGGTTCGTCCCCGACTTCGAGGGACGCGAGGGCTGCGACGAGCGGCTGCTCGCTCTGGACGCCGTGACCCACGCCCGGACGATCTTCGTCGCCCCCGACAATTCGCTGGAGGCGTTCCGCGCCCAGGCGCTCGCGGCGGGCAAGCGACTGCTGGTGCCCACCCACGGCACCAAGCGGGGATTCGTCCTGCTCGAGGGCGGGCAGATCGACGCCACCCATGTCGAGCTGGCCGCCACCCTCGACGGCATGGAGCGGCACGGCCGCATCCTCTCCCTCGACGACCTGCGCGCCCTCGGCTCCGTCGACCTCGTGCTGACCGGCGCGGTCGCGGTGACGACCCAGGGCGTCCACTTCGGCTCCGGCGACGGCAACCTCGACCTCGAGTGGGCGCTGCTGCGCCACCTCGGGCTCGTCACGGCACAGACGCCGCTCGTCGTCTCAGTCCACGACTGCCAGGTGCTGGAGGCTCACGTGCGCCCCGGCCCCCACGACGCCGTGGTCGACGTCATCGTGACGCCGACCCGCGTCCTGAACTGCGCGCCCGCACTGCCGAAGCCCGACGGCATCTTCTGGAGAGAGATCCGCGGCCAGGCGGCGAGCAGCAATCCCTACGTACGCGAGCTGCTCGCCCGACAACAGGCAGCGGCCTGGACCAGCCAGCGCTGAGCTGACACCGCACCCCCTTTTCTCGCGACCGACGCGAGCGGCTCAACGCCGCCCGTGCGTCCTCGTCCACGAGGGCGCCGTGTCGCGAGCGGCGTGACCACCGGCGAAAGCCGCGACGGCGTCCCGCCCTGTCTTCACGCCACCACGGCGGTGGCGCGTTGTAGTTCCCAACAACCAGGAGGAAATTGCCATGGGCAACGGCAGCACCACCATCCAAGACGTCACGAACGCGGACCTCACCGTCCACGACGTCATCGCCGCGCACCGTCAGCGCATCTGGGACGAACTCGCCCTCGTCGCGAAGCCCGATTCTCGCTTCCACTTCGACTTCTCGTCCTTCATCGCCGACTTCGAGGGCAGCGACGTCTGCGCCGAGCAGATCCGCACACTGGACGCCTACACCGGCAACGACGCCCCGATCTTCATCACTCCGGACAACAGCACCGAGGCGCTGCGGGCCCAGGCCATGGCCGATGGCCGCCAGATCCTGATGACCACCTACGGCATCCGCCGCGGGTTCCTGCTGTTGGACGGCAAGACCGTCCCGGCCGGCGATCGCCGCTACGCCGCCACGCTCGACGGCATGGACACCTACTCCAAGCCCGTGTCGATGGCCGAGCTGCGGGAGGGCCCGATGATCAAGCTCCTCGTCACCGGCGGGTCGGCGGTCAGCGCCAACGGCGTCCGGTTCGGCAAGGGACACGGCTACTTCGACCTGGAGTGGGCGATGCTCAGCGAGATCGGCGTCGTCGACGAGACCAGCGAGATCGCCGACGTGGTGCACGACTGCCAGTTCGTCGACGAGACTCTCGAGGGTGAGGATCACGACGTGCGGGTCGACTGGATCATCACCCCCACGCGCACGCTGCACGTCCCGAACCCGGGCCGCACGATCGGATTCATCCGGTGGGACTGGCTGACCGGCACCGAGCTCGAGTTCCTGCCCCCGATCAACGAACTGCGCGCCGAACGCGAGTCACGTCGATGAGCGAGGAAACGGTCCGCTCGGACGCCGTCGGCTCGATCGAGCAGCACGGCATCAACATCATTCCGGACGCCGAACGGCACGGTAAGCCGCGCGATCTGTTCTTCATGTGGCTCGGGACGAACCTGAACGTCTTCTACATCGTCAACGGCGCGGTCATCATCTCGATGGGGCTCTCGTTCCCGCAGGCCATCATCGCGATCCTGATCGGCAACTGCGCGTTCTTCGCACTCGGCCTGACCAGCCAGCAGGGCCCGAAGTCGGGCACGTCGACGTTCGCGAACTCACGCGCGTCCTACGGCCCCAACGGCAGCCGCATCCTCGCGGCGGTGGCCTGGCTGCGCGGCATCGGCTGGACATCGTCGGGCCTGGTGCTCGTGATCACCGCCCTGCTCACGCTGCTGAAAGAGGCCGGCGTCCAGGGAGCCGGGGTGACGATCGTCGTCATCCTGGTGGCGGCGGTCCTGCAGGCGACGCTGCCGATCTTCGGGCACGCCACGATCCACGCCGTGCAGCGGGCCATGGTGTGGATCTCGGGCATCGTCTTCCTCGTGATCGCGGTCATGGTCGCCCCCAAGGTGCAGCTCGGTGCCATCAACGCCCAGAGCGCCGACGTCGCGACGATGACCCTCGCCATCGCCCTCGCCATCGGCGGCGGCGGCCTGTCGTGGTCGACGGCCGGCAGCGACTACTCCCGCTACCTGCCCCGGTCGGTCTCGTCGCGCGAGGTCTTCCTGTGGTCGTCGTTCGGCGGCATGACGGCGGCGGTGTGCCTCGAGATCCTGGGCGCCGCGGTGGCGTCCGTGGTGCCGAAGGTGACCGACCCGATGTCGATCATCCCGCTGGCCCTGCCCGGCTGGATCGCGGTGCCGTACCTCATCTTCGCGGTCGTCACGCTGATGACCGTCGGCTCGATGGACATGTACTCCTCGGGCCTGAACCTGCAGGTGCTCGGCATTCCCGTGAAGCGCTGGCACAGCGTGCTGATCAGCGCGGTCGTCGGCGTGTTCGTCTGCTTCCTGGTGGTGTTCAACGACGCGTTCAGCGCCTATTACACCCAGTTCCTCGTCCTGCTGAACGTCTGGCTCGCCCCCTGGCTGGCGATCTACATCGTCGACTGGGTGCTGCGGCGTCAGCGCTACGACGTGGGGTCGCTGGTCGACCTCACCCCGCGCGGGCGGTACTGGGGAGCCGGCGGCTTCAACATGGCGGGCATCATCGCCCAGGCGGCCGGCGTCTGCGCCGCCCTGCTCTGGGTGAACTCCAGCCTGGTCGTCGGACCGATCTCCACCGCCACGGGCGGCTCCGACCTGAGCGTGCCCCTGGGCATCATCGTCGGCGGCTTCGTGTACTGGGCGCTCGGCCGCAAGACGATCAGCGGTCAGCAGGACGCCGTGGCGGCCGTCGCGGGCGAGGATCGGCTGGCCGAAGCCCCGGTCGAATGATGCGCGACTTCGTCCGCAGCCTGCTCAAGGCCGAACTGCACGTGCACGTCGAGGGCACCCTGGAGCCGGAGTTGGCGTTCGCCCTGGCGCAACGCAACGGCATCACCCTGCCGTACCCCGGCGTCCAGGCCCTCGCCGAGGCGTACCGGTTCGACGACCTGCAGTCGTTCCTGAACCTGTACTACGCCTGCTCCGAGGTGCTGCGGACGCCGGCGGACTTCGAGGAGCTCGCGGACGCGTACCTGCGGCGGGCGGCCGCCGACGGCGTCCGGCACGTGGAGCTGTTCTTCGACCCGCAGTCGCACACGGGCCGGGGCGTACCCCTGGGCGACGTGATCGCCGGGCTGGACGCGGCGGCGTCCGGGGCGGCGGCGCGGCACGGCCTGTCGGTGCAGCTGATCGCGTGCTTCCTGCGCGACCGGCCGGTCGGCGAGGCCATGGCGACGCTCGAGGCGCTGTCACCTCACCTGGACGCCGTCAGTGGCGTCGGCCTGGACTCGGCCGAGGTCGGTCACCCACCGGCCGACTTCGCCGGCGTGTTCGACGCCGCCCGGGGCCTCGGCCTGCACGTCGTCGCGCACGCCGGCGAGGAAGGTCCGCCCGACTACGTGTGGGAGGCCCTGGACGTGCTCGGCGTGGAGCGGGTCGACCACGGGATCCGGGCCGTCGAGGACGCCGCGCTGCTGCGGCGGCTGGCTGCCGACCAGGTGCCGCTGACGGTGTGCCCGCTGTCGAACGTGCGGTTGCGGTGCGTCGAGTCGATGGAGGGGCATCCGCTGCCGAAGCTGCTGGACGCCGGAGTGCTGGTCACGCTGAACTCCGACGACCCGGCGTACTTCGGCGGCTACCTGGGCGACAACTACCTGGCGGTCCAGGAGGCGTTCGGCCTCGACCGGGCCGTCATGCAACAGCTGGCCGGGAACTCGCTCGCCGCGAGCTTCCTGCCCGCGGACGCCTGAGGCGTCCATCCCCCAACAGGACGCATCGCCGCGGTGGTGGCCCCTAACGCCGCCGCGACGGTGCGTCCTACCGGTGTCCTCAGGCGCCGAGGGCGAGGTTGAAGGCGAGGCCCAGCATGACGAGGGCGATGCCGGCGTCCAGGACGCGCCAGGCGCGGGCCGTGCGGAGCCAGCGGTTCAGCAGGCGGGCGCCGTACGCGAGGCCGAAGAACCACAGAACGCTCGCCAGCATCGCCCCGGCCGCGAACACCCAGCGCTGGTCGCCGTGGGTGGCCGACACCGACCCGAGCAGGAAGACGGTGTCGAGGTAGACGTGGGGGTTCAGCCAGGTCAGTGCGAGGGTGGTCAGGGCGATCTGGGTCGCGCTCGCCTGGCGGGTCAGCGTCGAGACCGCACTGACGGCCGTCCCTTCGGACGGGGCGACCGGGTCGGCCAGCCCCTGGCCGTTCGGCCTGAGGGCGCGCCGGGCCGCCAGAACCCCGTAGCCCGCCAGGAAGACCGCCCCCGCCCAGCGGACCACGGTCGTCAGCCACGGCAGCGCGGCGGTGGCCGCGCCCAGCCCGGACACACCCAGCACGATCAGCACGGCGTCCGACACCGCGCAGATCGTGGC
>DAIRTI010000003.1:64145-66365 GCA_036803965.1 Propioniciclava sp. | reverse complement strand
CCGGGTCGGTGGTGAACAGGTTCGCGGCCTGCACCTGGCCGTTCTTCAGCGCCTGCACCGTCAGCGGACCCGCCGTGTCGAGCGGCTTGAATTCCTTGAACGTCAGCCCGTACGTCGCCTGCAGCCCCGGGACGCCGTTGGCGCGAGTCGCCCACTCCGGTGGCCCGCCCAGCACCAACTGGGACGCCACCGGCGCCAGGTCGCCGATCGCCTTGAGCGAGTACTTGGACGCCGTGTCAGCGGTCACGACGACGGCGTCCTTGTCCTCGGCCTTGGCCGGGTCGAGGGCGATCAGATTGTCCGGCAGGAGCGACCGAAGCGACGCCAGCGCCTTGGCCGAGTCGGACACGTCCGCGTTCTTGTCGAGGTAGAGCGCGAAGGCCCCGGTGTACTCGGGGAACAGGTTGATCTCGCCGTTCTTCAGCGCCGGCACGTAGGTCTCGCGCGAGCCGATGTTCAGCCGCATCGTCACCTGGACGCCCTTCGCCTTGAGCGCGCCGGCGTACAGCTGCGCGAGCAGCTCGCTCTCGGGGAAGTTCGCCGAGCCGACGACGATCGACTCCGCCGACGCCGTCGTGCCGGCCGGGCCGGTCGTGGTCGCCATCGGGTTGCCAGTACTGCACGCGGGCAGCAGCAGGGCCGCGATCAGCACCGCCAGGGCGGTTCGGAACTTCTTCATCGGGACTCCTTCTCGGGTGGACGGTGGTCGATCCCGGCGGACGGCTCGCGTCCGGCGTTGTCGATCCTGCCTTGCGACGGCGTCCGAGTCACGCGGTCTCGGCGCTCTGAGCAACACGCGGACGCCGCCGGCGGGCGTCCGACAGCCCGGGCGAGACGGCGAACCGCTGGACCAGGGCGAAGACCAGGTCCACCGCCAGAGCCAGGGCGGCGACCAGCAGCGCGCCGGCCGCCATCTGGCCGTAGTCGCGGATCGCCTGGCCGTCGATCAGCAGGCGGCCCAGCCCCCCGACACCGACCGACGCCGCGATGGTCGCCGTCGCCACGACCTGCAGCGCCGCCGAGCGGAGCCCGCCGAAGATCAGCGGCAGCGCGCACGGCACCTCGACCCGAAACAGCACCTGCGTCGACGACATGCCCATCCCCCGCGCGGCGTCGCGCACCAGCGGATCGACGCCCTCGACCCCCGCGTACGCCCCGGCCAGGATCGGCGGCACCGCCAGCACGACCAGCACCAGGATCGCCGGCGCCAGGAACGCCAGGTCGCCGCGGATCCGCGGCCCGAGCACCAGCACCGCCACGAACAGCAGGCCCAGCGTCGGAACCGAGCGCATGCCGTTGACGAGGTTCACCACCAATAGGCGGCCGCGTCCGGTGTGGCCGATCCACAGCCCCAGCGGCACGCCGATGGCCGCCGCGATCAGTAGCGTCGCGGCCGAGTACGCCAGGTGCTGCGCCAGCCGCGTGCCGATGCCCGCGTACCCCGGCCAGTGCGCCGGGTCGGTGAGGTACGCCCACGCCGAGTTCATACCCGCCTCGCCGCCTTCAGCCACGGCGTCGCCAGGCTCGTCAGCCCCCGGATGATCAGATCCAGCGCCACCGCCAGCAGGACGCACGCCACGATCCCGACCACGATCGGGTCGAGGAAGTCGCGGGCGAACCCGTCGGTGAACAGCGAGCCGAGCTGCGCGACGCCGATCAGGGCCGCCACCGACACGATCGACACGTTGCTGACCGCCGCCACCCGCAGCCCGGCCGAGATCACCGGCACCGCGAGCGGCAGCTCGACGGTGAAGAACCGCCGCACCGGCCCGATGCCCATAGCGCTGGCGGCCTGCAGCACCTGGTCGGGCACCGCGCCGAGCCCGTCGGCCACCGTCCGCACCAGCAGCGCGACCGTGTAGATCGTCAGGGCCACGACCACGTTGAGCGGGTCGAGGATGCCGGTCCCCAGCACCAGCGGCATCAGGATGAACAGCGCCAGCGACGGGATCGTGTACAGCAGCCCCGTGCCCGCGATGATCGGCGTCCGCAGCACGGGGAAGCGGCGCGCCAGCCAGCCCAGGGGCACGGCGAGCAGCAGCCCGATCACCAGCGGCAGCACGGCCAGCACCGTGTGCGTGACCAGGAGCGTGCCCACCTGCGCCAGGTGGGACGCCAGCCAGTTCACGTCGCCTTCCCGTCGGCCTCGATCGCCGCCAGCACGTCGGCGGCCCGGACCGTCCCGAGCAGCCGTCCGTCGTCGTCGGTCAGGACGCCGCG
>DAIRTI010000003.1:57042-64045 GCA_036803965.1 Propioniciclava sp. | reverse complement strand
CGCGCGGTAGCCGCGGTCGCGTCCGAGGAAGTCGGCGACGAAGTCGTCGGCCGGGTCGGCCAGCAGTTGGTCGGGGGACGCTAACTGCGCCAGGACCCCGCCCTCGCGCAGCACCGCGATCTGGTCGCCCAGCTTGATGGCCTCGTCGATATCGTGGGTGACGAAGACGATCGTCTTGCCCAGCTCGCTCTGCAGCCGCAGGAACTCGTCCTGCAACTGCTCACGCACCTGGGGGTCGACCGCGCTGAACGGCTCGTCCATCAGCATGACCGGCGGGTCGGCCGCGAGCGCCCGGGCGACGCCCACCCGCTGCTGCTGCCCGCCCGAGAGCTGGCTCGGGTACCGGTGGGCCAGCGACTCCGCCAGTCCCATCCGCTCCAGCAGCTCCATCGCCCGGGCGCGGGCCCGCCGGCGCTCCCAGCCGAGCAGCAGCGGGACGGTCGCGATGTTGTCGAGGATCGTCCGGTGCGGGAACAGCCCGCCGCTCTGGATCACGTAGCCGATCCCCCGGCGCAGCGCGGTCGCCGACATGGTGCCCGTGTCGCGGCCGTCGATTTCGATCGTGCCCGAGGTGGGCTCGATCATCTTGTTGACCATCCGCAGCGTGGTGGTCTTGCCGCAGCCGGACGGCCCGACCAGCACGGTGATCCGTCCGGTGGGGGCGGTCAGACTCAGCCCGCCGACCGCGGTCGTGCCGTCGGGGTAGACCTTCGTGACGTCGGCAAAGCGGATCATCGGACGCCGCCGGGGCGGGGCCGGTGCGCTTGCGGGCCTACCATTCGTTCACTCTGTCCGCCGAAGGCGATCCAGACAAGGGGCGTCCCTCGTCAGACGGCCTGGAAGACCACCTTCCCGGCGGCGAGGTCCACCGAGTCCACCCGGACGCAGGCCGACTCGCCCAGCGTGACCGCGCCCCGCACCTTTGCCTCGACGGCCGGAGAGGCCAGCTGGACGACGCCCCCGCCGCCCTTGGGGTCGGCTTCGATGACGGTCCCGGTGAACGTCTGCCCGACGTGGGCGCGCAGGACCAGCGCCTCGACCAGGTCGACGATGCCACGCTCGTACCGCTTGGCCCGGGAGTCGGCGGCGGCCATCTCGTCGGGCAGCCTGGCCAGCATGCCCCGCACCCAGCCCGGCACGGGGCGTCCGGCGCAGACCGCGAGGCACACCTCGCCGGCGTACCGGTCGGCCAGGCGTCGCAGCGGTGCGGTGCAGTGGGCGTACTCGGTGGCGAGCGCGGCGTGCAGCGGCTGGGCGGGCAGCTCGCCGTCGAACGCGACGTAGCCCGCGCCGCGGAAGAGACGCGTGCAGGCGGTGAGCATCGCCGCGTGGGCCGGGAGCGCGGGGTCGAGCGAACGCACGAAGTCGGGATAGCTCGTCGACCCCGGCCAGTCGAGACCGAGGGCGCGGACCGTGCGGCGGAGGCGCTGCACGTCGGCGTCCACGGCGGGCGGAAGCGTGCGCAGGATGCCGACGCCGGCGTCCAGCATCAGCCGCGCCCCGGCCATGCCGGTGAGCAGGGAGATCTGGGCGTTCCAGTCCTCGACCGGCAGGGTGGTCCGGTAGACGAGCCGCCAGTCCTCGCCGTCGGCGACGACCTCCTGCTCCGGGGTCTGCAGGCTGACGCCGCCGCGGTCGATCTCGCGAGCCTGCCGCAGGCGTCCGACCTCCTCCAGCAGTCGCAGCGACTCCGACGCGGTGCCCGCGTCGAGCGCCGCCTGGACGCCCTCGTAGGTGAGCTGCTCGCGGCTGGAGACGGTGGCGCGGGCCACGTGGGCGGCGGTGATCTCGCCGGCGGCGTCCAGGTCGATCTCCCACAGCAGGGCCGGACGCGACTGGCCCGGTAGCAGCGAGGCCGCGTTCTCCGACAGCACCGGCGGATGCAGCGGCGTGCGATGGGTCGGCGCGTACAGGGTCACGCCCCGGCTGTGGCACTCGGCGTCGAGCGCGCCGCCCGGTCGCACGAAGTCGGCCACGTCGGCGATCGCGTAGCGGACGCGGTAGCCCGTCCCGGCGCGCTCCAGGTGAAGGGCCTGGTCGAGGTCGGTCGAGCCCGCGGGGTCGATGGTGACGAACTCGATCTCGGTCCGGTCGACGTCGGGCAGCCCGGCCCTGGACGCGGCCGCCTCCGCCTCGGCCTCCGCCCGGGGACGGAAGGCGACGGGGACGCCGAGCTCCTCGTGCAGACGGGCCACGCCGACACGCAGCGGCGGGGGGACGTCGGGGACGATTCCGAAGAACAGCTGGGACATGCGGGCTCCTCTACCTCGCCCCCCAGCGTGTCACGCCGGTCGCGAGCCCACGCCCAACCCGGCCGTTCAGGCCGAGCGCACCAGAATCCTGTTGCACTCCTCGCAGCGCAGCACCTCGTCGTCCGCGGCCGCCTTGAACCGGGCCAGGTCGGCGGCCGTGAGGGTGAGCTGGCAGCCCGTGCATCGCCCGTTCTGCAGCAGCGCCGCGCCCGTGCCACCCGAGCGCTCGGCGGTCTTCGCGTAGGCGGCCAGCAGGTCGGCCGGGATGCCCGCGGCGATCTCGGAGCGCTCGGACGCCCTCGCCGCGAGTTCCGCGTCGATCTCGTAGAGCTGGGCGTCCCGGGCGGCGATGAGCCCGCGCAGGACGTCGTCGCCGGCGCCCCGGCGTTCGGTCAGCTCCTCGAGTTCGGCCTGGGACGCCTCGAGGCGCTCCATGAGTTCGAGTTCGGCGTCCTCGAGGTCGGAGATGCGGCGTCCGAGGTGGGCGATCTCATCCAGCAGGGCGCGCAGCTGCTTCGGATCGGTGATCTGGCCCGAGTCGACGCGGTGCTGGTCGCGGACGCGCCGCTCGCGCACGGGGGCCAGGTCGGCCTCCGACTTGGCCTGTTCCTGCTCGAGGTCGTAGATGCGGGTGCGGGAGGCGGTGATCTGCTCGCCGAGCGAGGTCCGCTCGGCCTGGGCCGCGGCGATCTTGGCGTGCTCGGGCAACTGCCGGCGCCGGTGCTGCAGCTGAGCGACCGCGGTGTCGACGGCCTGCAGGTCGAGTAGCCGGCGCTGCGCCTCGGGGGCTGCCTTCATCGCTGGTCCTTCCTGGCCCCGGCCGGGGCTCGCCACGACGGCGGGGCGCCGCCGCGCGGCACTCTACCGTCCCGGCGGTGCGCTCACCGGGGCCGAGCGGCCATGATGGGGCCCATGACCGACCTCTACCTCGTCCGGCACGGGGAGACCGCCTGGAGCAAGTCCGGGCAGCACACCTCCACCACGGATCTCGACCTGACGCCCCACGGCGAGGAGCAGGCCCGCGGGCTGGCGTCCCGGCTGAACCGGGCCGACTTCGGGCTCGTCCTGTGCAGCCCGCGCCAGCGGGCGCAGCAGACCGCGCGGCTGGCCGGCTTCGGCGACTTCGTCGTCGACTCGAACCTGGCCGAGTGGAACTACGGCGACTACGAAGGGCTGACGTCGGCGCAGATCCGCGAGCGGCACCCCGGCTGGCGGATCTGGTTCAACGGCTGCCCCGGCGGCGAGGACGCCTTCGCCGTGCGCCGGCGGCTCACCCGGGTGGTCGAGCGCGTCCGGGATTCGGGGGTCGACAAGGCCATCTGCTTCGGCCACGGCCACTCCTCCCGCGTGCTGGCGCTGGCCTGGCTCGACTACCCGATCATCTTCGGGCAGAGCTTCCCGGTCGAGGTCGCGAGCGTCTCGGTGCTCGGCCGCGAGAAGGAGTCGTGGGCGGTGCTGCGCTGGAACAGCTGATGCGTCCGGCCAGGTGGGACGACCTATCCTGGGACGCCTGGACCACCCGGAGGGACCCCCGATGACCGAGCAGAGCAGGCCGGACGCCGACGCGCAGCCCGTGGAGCCGGACGCCGACGCCCCGGCGCCGGAGGGGACGCCCGCGCCGGCCAAGCCGCCCGCCTTCTCGGACGCCTTCGTCAAGTTCATCCCGCAGGGCTGGGCGCCGTACCCGTCCGAGTTGCCCGAGCCACTGCCGGCCGCGCGGCACACGGGTCCGCGCCGGGCCGCGGCGGGCGTCCCCTTCGCCGGGGAGCGGCTGATCGTGCCGGCCGGCGTCCTGCGGACACGCTCCAACGACACCGACTACGCGTTCCGGCCCCACTCGGCGTTCGCCTACCTGACCGGCCTGGGCGCAGACCGCGAGCCGGACGCAGCCCTCGTTCTCGAACCCACGGCCGGCGGCCACGAGGCCGTGCTCTACTTCAAGCCCCGCGCGCCGAGGACCGACCCCGAGTTCTACGCCGACCACCGCTACGGCGAGATGTGGGTGGGCACGCGCGAATCGCTGGCCGAGATGGAGGCCCTCACCGGGCTGACGTGCCGGCCGGCGTCCGACCTGACTTCGGCGATCGTCGCGGACGCGAGCCCGCTGCGGATCGTCCGGGACGCCGACCCCCGGCTCGACGCGCTCGTGGACGCCGCCCGCGGTGCCCGCGGCGTCGAGAACGGCCCCGACGCCGACGCCGAGTTCGCGCGGCACCTGTCCGAGTTGCGGCTGGTCAAGGACGACTTCGAGATCGCCGAGCTGCAGGCCGCCTGCGACGACACCGCGGTCGCGCTGGAGGCGGTCGTCCGCGAACTCCCGAACGCCGTCGCCAACGGGCGCGGCGAACGCTGGGTCGAGGGGGTCTTCGGCCTGCACGCACGCCACCGCGGCAACGCCGTGGGCTACGACACGATCGCAGCGTCCGGCGACCACGCCTGCACGCTGCACTGGATCCGCAACGACGGTGACCTGCGTCCCGACGAGCTGATCCTCATCGACGCGGGCATCGAGCGGGACTCGCTCTACACCGCCGACGTCACCCGGACGCTGCCCGTCTGCGGGCGGTTCTCCCCCGCCCAGCGGCGCGTCTACGAGGCCGTCCTGGACGCCCAGGCCGCCGGTTTCGCCGCCGCCCGGCCGGGCGCGACGTTCATCGACGTGCACCTCGCGGCCGTGCGGGTGATCGCCGAGCGGCTGCACGAGTGGGGCATTCTGCCGGTGAGCGTCGAGCAGACGCTCGACCCCGAACGCGGCGGCCAGCACCGGCGCTGGATGGTGCACGGAACCTCGCACCACCTCGGCCTCGACGTCCACGACTGCGCCTTGGCCCGCAACGAGTACTACCGGCTCGGGACACTGCGTCCGGGCATGGTGTTCACCGTCGAGCCAGGCCTGTACTTCAAGGCCACCGACCTGCTCGTGCCCGAGGAATACCGCGGCATCGGCGTCCGGATCGAGGACGACATCGTCATCACCGAGGACGGCTGCCGGATCCTGTCGGACAGGCTCCCCCGCACCGCGGACGACCTCGAGGCGTGGATGGCCGGCCTACTCCCGTCCGCCGGCGGCTGAGAGGCGTTCCGACAGGTAATCGGACGCCGCGGCGCCGCGGCGGAGGCCTACAGTTCGGCGTCGTGAGCGATACGAAGACGAAGGTGTTCCTCGACGAGTCCGACATTCCGACGCACTGGTACAACATCGTCGCGGATCTCCCGAATCCCCCGGCCCCGCACCTGCATCCCGGCACCAAGGAGCCCCTGGCGCCCGAGGACATGACGGCGATCTTCCCGATGGGCCTGATCGCGCAGGAGGCGTCCGCCGAGCGCTGGATCGAGATCCCGGCCGAGGTGCAGGAGATCTATCGCCTCTGGCGTCCGTCCCCGCTGCACCGGGCCCGCCGGCTCGAGCAGGCGCTCGGGACCACCGCGCGCATCTTCTACAAGTACGAGGGCGAGAGCCCGGTCGGCTCGCACAAGACGAACTCGGCCGTGCCTCAGGCGTACTACAACAAGCTGGCTGGCAAGACCAGGCTGGTCACCGAGACCGGCGCCGGCCAGTGGGGTGCCGCGCTCGCGTTCGCCACCCAGGCGTTCGACATGAAGTGCGACGTCTTCCAGGTGCGCAACACCTACGACGGCAAGCCCTACCGCCGGCTGCTCATGCAGGTCTTCGGGGCGTCCGTGACGCCGTCGCCGTCGATGACGACCGAGGCCGGACGCGCCCTCAACGAGCGCTTCCCCGGCACCACCGGTTCGCTGGGCATGGCGATCTCGGAGGCCATCGAGCTCGCGGTGCAGGACCCGGACGCCTCGTACGCCCTCGGCTCCGTGCTCAACCACGTCTGCCTGCACCAGACGATCATCGGCCAGGAGGCGCACAAGCAGCTCGCGGTCTTCGGCGAGGACGCCCCCGACTACCTGTTCGCCTGCGCCGGCGGCGGGTCGAACCTGGCGGGCATCTCGTTCCCGTTCATCCGGCAGAACCTGCTCGGCCACGCGAACGTGAAGATCGTCGCGTGCGAGCCGGCCGCCGCGCCGTCGCTGACCCAGGGCGAGTTCCGCTACGACTTCGGCGACAGCTCCGGCATGACGCCGCTGCTGAAGATGTACACGCTCGGCAACGACTTCGTGCCCGACCCGGTCCACGCCGGTGGCCTGCGCTACCACGGCATGTCGCCGCTGGTCTCGCACTGCTACCACGAGGGACTCATCTCGGCCATCGCCGTCAAGCAGCGCGAGGCCTTCGAGGCCGGCATCCTGTTCGCGCGCGCCGAGGGGATCGTCCCGGCGTCCGAGTCGTCGCACGCCATCGCGGGAGCCGTCCGGCAGGCGCGCGAGGCCACGGAGAAGGGCGAGTCGCCGGTGATCCTCATCGGGGTCTCGGGCTCGGGTCAGCTCGACCTGCCTGCGTTCGCCGAGTACGCCACCGGAGACATGCTCGACGCTTGAGCCCTAAGGCCGCTGGTCGGACGGCTTGTTCTCGGGTCCGTCCGCTGCCCCGGCTTCCTGCGATCCGTCGGACGCCGACGGTTGCGGGTAGGCGGGGCCGCGGACGTCCTCGGGAGCCGGCTCCCCATAGGCCTGCCCGGGCTGCCCCTGCGGGTACGGCGTCGCGTACGGCCCCGCCGCGTAGGGACCCGCCGGGTACGGCCCTGCACTGTAGGCCCCCTGGCTCTGGTCCGGCGCATACGGACCGGCCGGGTACTGACCCGGGGCGTACGGGCCCTGCGGATAGGCGCCCTGCGGGTAGG
>DAIRTI010000003.1:0-56942 GCA_036803965.1 Propioniciclava sp. | reverse complement strand
CCGGCGTAGCGGCCGGGGTCGAAGGCGGCCGACCGGGCGGCCGGCGTCCGGGACAGCAGCTCGCGCGCCTGGGCGGCCACCTTGTGCTCGCAGAGGATCTCGAACTTCGACGGGATCGTCTGGCTCACCGAGGTGAAGTCGCGCTGCCCGCGGCTCATCAGATGGCCGATCGCCGAGAAGCCGACCCCGATCAGCGTGCCGATGACCAGGGCCATCACGAAGATGGCGAAGAAGTCCTGCCCGGTGAACAGCACGAGCATCAGGGCGATCATCAGCGCGGTCGACAGCCCGCTGAGCAGGCCCTGGCTGAAGACGGTGCCCCAGGTCTTGCGTCCGGTGACCCGCTCGACGAGCTTCAGGTCGGTGCCGACGATCGCGATGTTCGCGACCGGGAAGTTCTGGTCGGCGAGCGCGTCGACCGCACGCTGGGCGTCCGCGTAGCTGGTGAAGGTCCCCAGCGACTGCGGGTACTCGAGCTTGAACATCGGGTTCGCCAGGCTCAGCGGGTTGGACATCATCGGGTTCGTCATGCGGGGGCTCCTTCCAGCCCGGCGGCGCGTCCGCGCGCCAGAATCGCGGCGGCCAGTTTCACGCCTGCTTCGTCGACCATCTCGTCGTCGACCACGATCGCGCCGACCGCCCCGCCGGCCTCGGCCGTGGCGGCGGCGTACGCGCGCTCGATGCGCAGCGCCCGCTCGACGTCGGACGCCTTCGGGCTGTAGATCTCGTTGCCGGCCGCGACCTGATCAGGGTGCAGGACCCACTTGCCGTCGTAGCCGAGCGCGGCCGACAGGGCCGCCGAGCGGCGGAAGCCCTCCAGATCGCGGATCGCCACGTACGGCCCGTCGATCGCCTGCAGCCCGTGGGCCCGGGCGGCGACGAGGATGCTCATCAGCACGTGGTGGAAGTGGTCGCCGGGGTAGGCGTCCAGGCTCTCTCCCACGCTGAGGCCCTTCATGCCGAGGGACGCCATGAAGTCGCCCGGCCCGAACACCAGCGACTCCAGCCGGGGCGAGGCCCCGGCGATCTCGCCGACGTGCAGCAGAGCGAGAGCGTCCTCGATCTGAACCTCCAGGCCGATGCGGCCGACGGGCAGCCCGGCGGTCTGCTCGACCTGCGTCAGCAGCAGGTCGAGCGCCTGCACCTGGGACGCCGACGAGCACTTGGGCAGCACGAGGGCGTCCACGCGGGCGCCGGCGCCGGAGACGACCTCGATGACGTCGGCGTACGTCCAGGGCGTCGTCCAATCGTTGACCCGCACCGTCACCGTGGCCGCCGCGAACCCCGCTGGCTCGAGCAGCGCGTCGACGATGCGCCGCCGCGACTCGGCCTTGACGGCGGGCGCGACGGCGTCCTCGAGGTCGAGGAACAGCGCGTCGACCGCCAGGCCGCGGGCCTTGGCGATGAAGCGATCGGACGAGCCGGGCACCGCGAGCACGGTGCGCCGGACGGCGGTGCGACTGGTCACGCCGACCAGCCTACCGAGGACGGCTGTGCACTCCCTGTGCGGCGCCTCCGGCAACGGACGCCGAGGTCAGCGGACGTGCAGGCCCAGGTTGCGTCCGGCCAGGCCGCGGGCCCGGGACGCCAGCCGCTCGGCCAACGCGTCGAAGGCCCGGGCCGCCGGGGCGTCCGAATCGAGCGCGACCAGCGGGACGCCGGTGTCGCCCGCCTCGCGGACGGCCGGCTCCAGCGGGATCTCGGCGAGCACCGGGACCTCGTAGCCCACGCGCGTCGACAGGGCCGCCGAGACCGCCTCGCCGCCGCCGGTGCCGAAGACGTCGATGCGATGGGTCTGCCCGCAGTGGGGGCACGTCGCGTCCAGGTAGGCCATGTTCTCGACGACGCCGATGACCTTCTGCTCCATCATCGCGGCCATCGTGCCGGCGCGCTCGGCGACCTCCGCGGACGCCTGCTGCGGGGTCGTCACGACGATGACCTCGGCGTTCGGAAGCTTGGTGCCCAGCGACATGGCGACGTCGCCGGTGCCGGGCGGCAGGTCGAGCAGCAGGAAGTCCAGGTCGCCCCAGTAGACGTCGGAGAGCAGCTGGTGCAGCGCCTTGTCGAGGATGGGCCCGCGCCACGCGATGACCTGGTCGCGGGACGACTTCAGCATGCCCATCGAGATGACCTTAAGGCCCATCGCGGGGACCGGCATGATCATGTCCTCGACCGCCGTGGGCGAGGAATCGGCCAGCCCCAGCATCGCCGGCACCGAGTGGCCGTAGATGTCGGCGTCCAGGATGCCCACGCTGCGTCCGCGCGCGGCCAGCGCCATCGCCAGGTTGACCGTCACCGACGACTTGCCGACGCCGCCCTTGCCGGAGGAGATCAGCAGCACCTGGGTGAGGTTGTCGGGACGCGCGAACGGGATCTCGCGCTGGGCGATGCCCCCGCGCAGCTTGGTGCGCAACTCGGCGCGCTGCTCGTCCGACATCACGCCGAGCTCGAGGTCGACGCCCGAGAGCCCCTCGACGGTCGCCAGCGCGGCCCGCACGTCGGAGTCGATCGTGCCCGACAGGGGGCAGCCGGCGATCGTCAGCAGGACGCGGACGTGCGCGACGGCGTCCGCGTCGATCGACAGCGTGTCGACCATGCCGAGTTCGGTGATCGGACGCCGGATCTCAGGATCGGAGACGGTCGCGAGGGCGGCTTGGACGGCGGGGAGGAGGGCGTGCTCGGGCATGGAGGGGAGTCTAACCCCGCATCACCGACGCTTCCGCTGAGCGGCGGAGTTGGGCGTCCCGGACGCCTCGGCGGGGTCGTCCTCGCGGGCCAGGTCCTCCAGCAGGTCGCGCAGCTCGCCGCGGATGAACTCGCGGGTGGGCATGTCGTTGATGCGCATGCGCAGCGAGGCGATCTCGCGGGCGAGGAAGTCCATGTCGGCGCGGGACTGGGCGGCGACCTGGCGGTCGGTCTCGAGGATCACCCGGTCGCGCGCCTCCTGCCGGTTCTGGGCCAGCAGGATCAGGGGCGCGGCGTACGAGGCCTGCAGCGACAGCAGCAGGGTCAGGAACTGGAACGGATACTCCTCGGCCCGGAGGCTGGCAGGGGCCCAGACGTTCCACCCGATCCACAGGACGATGAAGATCGTCATCCAGGCGATGAACTGGGCCGTGCCCATCCACCGCGCGAAGCCCTCGGCGAAGTTGCCGAAGGTCTCACTGTCCATCTTCAGGCGCGGGAACCACCGGCGCTCGCGTCCGGGAGTGTTGAGTCGCGGCGGGTTAGTGGACGTCATCGGCGGACTCCTCCCTTCCGGCGAGCTGCACGCCGCGCCAGTCGGCGGGCAGGATGTGGTCGAGGACGTCGTCGACCGTGACCGCGCCGACGAGGCGTCCCTGCGCGTCGATGACCGGCGCGCACACCAGGTCGTAGGTGGCGAAGTAGCGGCTGACCTGGGCGATGTTGTAGTCGGGCTGCAAGGGTGCGATGCCGTTGTCGACCAGTTGCGCCGCGAGCGTCGACGGTGGCTCGCGCAGCAGACGCTGATAGTGGACGCCGCCCAGGTAGCGCCCGGTGGGGGTCTCCAGCGGCGACCGGCACACGAACGCGATCGCGCCCATCGCGGGCGTGATGTCGGGGTTGCGGATCAGCGCCAGCGCGTCGGCGACCGTGGCGTCCGGGGCGAGGATGATCGGCTCGGGCGACATCAGGCCGCCGGCCGTCGCTGCGTCGTAGCTGAGTAGGGCCCTGACGTCCTCGGCCTCCTCGGGCTCCATGCGCCCCAGGATCGTCTCGGCCATGGACGGCTCCAACTCGGCGATCAGGTCCGCGGCGTCGTCCGGATCCATCTCCTCCAGGACGTCCGCGGCGCGCTCGGTGTCCATGCCGGCGATCACGAGCACCTGCTCGGACTCGGGCAGCTCCTCCAGCGCCTCGGCCAGCATGTCGTCGTCGAGGGCCGCGACCACGGCGGCCCGGCGCTCGGGCGCCATGTCGTGCAGCTCGCGGGCGACGTCGGCGGGCTTCATCTCGCTCAGCCGCGCGATCAGCTGGTCGGTCTCGTGCCCGGACGCCGTGAAGAAGTCGGGCACCTCGTTCCAGTCGACGATCGTCACGTGGCCGCGGGAGAACGGACGCCGCGGGTTCGTCGACCGCAGCGCCACCTCGTCGATCGCCCAGCCGTGGGTGCGCTCCTGGGCCAGCGCGACGTCGAAGATCGTCTCGGGCACGGCACTGCCGGGGCGGACCACCCTCTTGTCGAACAGGTCGTCGACGACCAGCCGCTCCTGCTCTCGACGCTCGAACCGGCGGGTGTTGACGACGCCCTCGATGATCACCTGCTGGGCGGCGATGCTGTGCACGCGCTCCATGGGCAGGAACACCCGGCGTCTGGCGAAAAGCTCGATGACCAGGCCTTTCACCCTGGGCGGCCGTTGATTGGTCCGGTTCTGGACGACGACGTCGCGCACCCGGCCCACCTGGTCGCCCCCGGCGTCCATGACGGGCAGGTTCAGGATGCGCGACACGAAGATGGCCGAGGTCGAACCGCTCACCAGGCGAGGGTACAGCCGCGGCGCACCGGCGAGCGCGAGCGCCACCGGGCGGGGTGTGCTAGGTCGCCTCGGGATCGAACGGCGTCTTCTTCTCGACGGCCGCGGACGCCGTTTCGGCGTCCTTCAGACCCTCGATCCCGGTGCGCACGTCGTCGACACCCGAGGACGCCAGCTCGCCCGCCGACTTCAACTCGTCGCGGATCGTGAGCAGGTCCTCCTTCTCCTCCGCGCTCAGGATGTGCCGTGCGACGAAGTTGCGGGGGTTGAGGTCGGACAGCTGCAGGTCGTCGAATTCCGGGCCGAGCTCGGCGCGCAGCTGGCCGCGGGCGTCCTCCGACACACGGCGCAGGTAGGCGATGACGCGGGCGGCCCGGCGGGCGAAGCCCGGCAGCTTCTCGGGGCCGAACATGATCACCGCGATGATCGCGAGGGCAAGGATCTCGGTCCAGTTGAAGTCGATCATCGCGCGGTGGTGCGGGGCAGGTGCTACTACAGGCCGACGGCGTCGAGCAGGGCGACGAACGCCGCCGCCTGCGCCTCGCTGGCCGGCTTGAGCGGACGCCGCAGCCCGCCGGGGTTGAACCCGCGCGCCGCGAGCCCCGCCTTGACGAGCATGCAGCCCTGGGTGGCGAACACGCCCGTGTAGACGTCCAGCAGCTCGCGGTGAACAGCGAGCGCACCCTCGGCGTCCCCTGCGCCGAAGGCGTCGATCAGCTGCTTGGTGCGCGCGCCCGTGAAGTGCGTGGAGGTGCCGACGACGCCGACGGCGCCCACCGACAGCAGGGGCAGCGTCATCGCATCGTCGCCGGCGTAGTAGGCGAGGTCGGTGTGCGCCATGACCCGCGCGGAGGACACGATGTCACCCTTGGCGTCCTTCACCGCGACGATGCGCGGATGATCGGCGAGGCGGATGATCACGTCCTCGGGGATCGGGATGCCCGAGCGGCCCGGGATGTCGTAGAGCATGATCGGTAGCTCGGTGGCCTCGGCGACCAGCTCGAAGTGCTCGTACAGCGCGTCGGCCGGCGGCTTGCTGTAGTACGGGGTGACGACCAGCAGGCCGTCGCAGCCAGCCCTCACGGCGTCCTGGCAGCGGCTGATGGTGGCGGCGGTCTCGTTGGTGCCGACCCCGGCGAGGATCATCGCGCGGTCGCCGACGGCCTCCTTCACCGCCTCCAGCAGCGCCAGCTTCTCGGGGTCGTCGGTGGTCGGCGACTCCCCCGTCGTTCCGTTGATGACGAGCGCATCGTTGTGCATCTCGTCGACCAGATAGGACGCCAGCCGCTTCGCCTCGTCGAGGTTCAGGGAACCGTCGGCGGCGAAGGGCGTGACCATGGCCGTCAGAAGACGGCCGAAGACGGGAGCCGGCATGCGGGCAAGCATAGGCCCCGCCCCTGGCACTACGGCCGCTTGATCACGACCAGGGGGTCGCCGTCGCGGACGGTGTCGCCGGCCTTGACCACCACGTCGGTGACGACGCCGGCCACGTCGGCGAGGACCGGGATCTCCATCTTCATGGAGTCCAGCAGCAGCAACTCATCGCCGGCCTCGACGCGCTGCCCGGGCTGCACCGACACGCTGAGCACGCTTGCCACCAGCTCGGCCGTCACCGTAGTCATGCGGCCAACTCTAGGCCAACGCGGCGGAGGCTTAGCGCTAGGCTGCCCACGTGAACGCTGCGCCCAAGCCGCCCGCCCGCACCTCGACGCACCGCGCCGAATGGGAGTTCGCCGAGCACTTCGTGGAGCCCGACGAGCACGCGCACACCGCCCGCAAGCTCTCCGGTGCGCTCGGAGTCGAGCCGATCGGCACCGGTGCCGCCGCCCTGCTCACGCTGCTCACCCGGCTGGTCGGCGCCAAGGCCGCCGTCGAGATCGGGACGGGCGCGGGGGCGTCCGGCCTGGCCCTGCTCGCCGGGCTGAAGGCCGACGGCATCCTCACCAGTATCGACGCCGAGCCCGAGCACCAGCAGGCCGCCCGCACCGTGTTCGAGGGCGCGGGCGTCGCCTCGCGCCGGGCCCGGCTCATCGCGGGCTCTGCCCTCAACGTGCTGCCCAAGCTGACCGACGGCGCCTACGACGTGGTGTTCGCCGACGGCGACCCGCTCGAGACCGTCGAGTACGTGGCCCAGGCGGCCCGCCTGCTGCGGCCGGGCGGCGTCCTGATCGTCAACCACGCCCTGGTCGGTGGACGCGTCGCCGACGACGACAACGAGGACGACGACACCGTGATCATGCGCGAGGTCCTCGAGGCCGTGCGCACGATGGAGGAGTTCGCCGGCGTCCTGCTGCCGGTGAGCGACGGCCTGCTGGTCGCCTACCGCCGCTGACGAGCGCGGACGCCGCGGCGTCCCGTCTGTCTTGCTGCCGTCTGCAACTCGGCTGACACAAGAATCGGCCCCCGGGGACACCGGGGGCCGACCTGTGTGTGGGGCGCTACTGGGCGTGGACGCGCAGACCCTTCGGCACGACGGTGACGCCGCCGTCGCTGACGTAGAATCCGCGTGCCAGGTCGGCGTCCCGGTTGACGCCCACCTCCGCGCCGTCGTCGACGATGACGTGCTTGTCGAGGATCGCCCGGCGGATCACCGCGTTGCGGCCCACCTTCGTCTGCTCGAAGAGGACCGACTCCTCGACCTTGGCCCACTTGTCGATCATGACCGCCGGGCTGAGCACCGACCGGTCGACGTCGCCGCCGGAGATGATGCAGCCGGAGGAGACGATCGAGTCCTCGGAGTTGCCGCGCAGCGTGAACTTCGCGCCCGGCATCTGCACCTGGTTCGTGAAGATCGGCCACTTCTTGTTGTACAGGTTGAACTCGGGCTCGACGCTCACCAGGTCCATATGGGCCAGGTGGTAGGCGTCGATGGTGCCCACGTCGCGCCAGTAGTCGCGGTCTTTCTCGGTGGAGCCCGGGACGTCGTTCTTCGTGAAGTCGTACACGTAGGCCGTGCCCCGCTCCACGAAGTAGGGCACCACGTTGCCGCCCATGTCGTGCTTGCTGATGTCGTCCGCGGCGTCCTTCGTGAGGCACTCGACGAACGGCTGGCACGTGAAGATGTAGTTGCCCATCGACGCGAACGACTCGTCGGGGCTGTCGGGCAGGCCCGGCGGATCCTCGGGCTTCTCCAGGAACGCCTTGATGTGCCCGTCCGCGCCCGCGTCGATGATGCCGAACGCGGACGCCTCGTGGCGCGGCACCCGGATGCCGGCGACCGAGCAGTCGGCGCCGGACGCGATGTGCTCGGCCAGCATGGCCTCGACGTCCATGCGGTAGATGTTGTCGGCGCCGAACACCACCACGTAGTCGGGCTCGTCGTCGTTGATCAGGTTCAACGACTGGAAGATGGCGTCCGCGCTGCCCTGATACCACGTCTTGCCCGTGCGCTGCTGGGCGGGCACGGTCGTGACGAAGCTGCCGAGCAGCGTCGAGAACCGCCACGTCTGGGAGATGTGGCGATCCAGCGAGTGCGACTTGTACTGGGTGAGCACCGCGATCTTCGTGAGGCCGGAGTTCGCGATGTTCGAGAGCACGAAGTCGATCAGGCGGTAGGTGCCCCCGAAGGGCACCGCGGGCTTGGCCCGATCCGCCGTCAAGGGCATCAGCCTCTTACCCTCGCCGCCGGCCAGGACGATCGACAAGACATTCGGGCGATCTGACATACAGCGAACCTAGTGGCACCCAGCGTGGGGATACAGCGGATTGTCCAAAACGGGACGCATCCTCTTGCGCCGCCGGGCCGCGTCGGCCGCGGGGCGGCGTCCGGACGCCCTGGCCGGCCCGGCCTGGCCCGAGCGGCTGCCCCGGGCGGTGCGAGTGTGGAACGATCCTGGCATGCGCGTTTCGATCCTCACCAGGGAGTACCCGCCTCACATCTACGGCGGCGCAGGCGTCCACGTCGGCCAGCTCGTCCCCCAACTCCGCAAGTTCTGCGACTTCGTGGACGTCCAGTGCATGGGCGAGCCGCGCGAGGGGGCGACGGCCCACCCCGAGACCTACCCGGAGGGAGCCAACGGCGCGATCCGGACCCTCGGCGCCGACATCTCGATGGCGGCCGCCGTGCCGTCGGTCGACGTCGTGCACGCCCACACCTGGTACGCCCAGTTCGCCGGCATCATCGCCGGCCGGTTCCTGGACGTCCCCACGGTGGTGACGGCGCACTCGCTCGAGCCGGACCGTCCGTGGAAGGTCGAGCAACTCGGCGGCGGCTACCGGGTCAGCTCGTGGATCGAGAAGACCGCGTACGCCGAGGCGGACGCCGTCATCGCGGTCTCGGCGGCGATGATCAAGAACATTCAGGACGCCTACCCGTTCGTGGAGCGGGAGCGGATCCACGTGGTCAAGAACGGCATCGACCCCGACGAGTTCAAGCCCGATCCCGCCACGGACGTCATCGAGAGCCTGGGCGTCGACCTCACCAAGCCGATCGTGTCGTTCGTGGGGCGGATCACGCGGCAGAAGGGCTTGATCCACCTCGTGCGGGCGGCGCAGCAGTTCGACCCCGACACGCAGGTGCTGCTGCTGGCCGGCGCCCCGGACACCCCCGAGATCGCGGCCGAGTTCGACACCGCCTTCGCCGCGCTCAACGCCAAGCGCAACGGAGTGATCTGGGTGCAGGAGATGCTGCCCCGGGCGTCCGTGCGGCAGGTGCTCACGCACTCGACGTTGTTCGCCTGCCCGTCGATCTACGAGCCGCTCGGGATCGTGAACCTCGAGGCGATGGCGTGCGAGATCCCGGTGGTGGCGTCCGCGGTGGGCGGCATCCCCGAGGTGGTCGTCGACGGCGAGACCGGTCTGCTGGTGCCCTACGATCCGGCGCTCGCGGGCGATCCGGCGTACATCGCCGCGTTCGAGACGTCCTTCGCCGAGAAGGTGAACGAGATCACGCGCGATCCGGAGCGGGCGCGGGCGATGGGCCTGGCCGGGCGCCAGCGCTGCATCGACGAGTTCAGCTGGGAGAAGATCGCTCAGGAGACGGTGGCCGTCTACGAGGCCGCCATCGCCCACCACAAGGCGGCCGCGAAGTAGCGTCGCGCGAAGCGGCTGGGCAGAGACGAAGAACGCCGGCCCCGGGTGATCCCGGGGCCGGCGGCCTGTTGTCTGTCAAGGCGTCAGCCGACGACCGCCTTGAGGGCCTCCAGCAGTTCCGTCGCCTCGGCGGCGTTCATCTCGATCACGAGCCGACCCCCGCCCTCGGCCGGAATCCTCATCGCGATCACCCGAGACTCCTTGGCGACCTCGATGGGTCCGTCTCCGGTCCGGGGCTTCATCGCTGCCATCGCGCTACCTCGTTCTCCGCGCCCAGGGGCGCTCCGCTTTGATCGTTCGATCTTCATTATCGCAGACGCGTGAGGGTGCCCTCACAGCGGCCACTCCGGGCACGGCGAGGTTGGCGTCCGGACTAGGGCGTGCGCTCCCAGCGCGTGGTGTCGTCGCGGTCGGCGTCCCACTGCTGTGCGGCGTGGGCGAGGAGCCGGTCGACCTGCTGGGGCGAGTAGCCGCGCAGGGTGAGGCCGAATTGGGCGGCGCGCAGGTCGTCCGGGGTGAGCGGGCGATCGGGCAACTCGGGGATGAACTGGTCGACGACGGGCTCGGGCATCTCGCCGAAGCGGCCCGCGCCCGCCAGTGCGGCCAGGAACAGCAGGCCGACGGCGATGAGAGCGAAAATGCCGAAGACGATCCACTGCTCGGGGGTCGTCATGACGCCCCCGGCCGCGAGTGGGTGGCGAGGAACGCGACGGCCTCGTCCACGTCGTCGGTGAGCGTGAATAGCTGGCGGTCGTCCTGCCCGATGTAGCCGTCGCCGGCGACGGCGTCCTGCAACCAGTCCACGAGGCCCTTCCAGTAGTCGGTGCCGAACAGGACGAGCGGGAAGCTCGTCACCTTTCTTGTCTGAACCAGGGTGAGCGCCTCGAACAGCTCGTCGAACGTGCCGAAGCCGCCGGGGAACACCACGAACCCCTGGGAGTACTTCAGGAACATGACCTTGCGCACGAAGAAGTAGCGGAAGTTGATCCCGAGGGTGACGTACTTGTTCATCTGCTCCTCGAACGGGAGCTCGATCGCCAGGCCCACCGACGTGCCGCCGGCCTTGCAGGCGCCCTTGTTCGCGGCCTCCATGATGCCGGGGCCACCGCCGGTGATCGTCGTGTAGCCGGCGTGGGCCAACGTCCCGCCGAGCCGCACGGCGTCCTCGTACAGCGCTGTACCGGGCTGGGTGCGGGCGGAGCCGAACACCGTGACGGCCGGCCCGAGCTCGGCCAGCGTGCCGAAGCCCTCGACGAACTCGGCCTGGATCCGCAGGACGCGCCACGGGTCGCTGTGCACCCATCCGTTGCCGTGGCTCTCCAGCAGCCGCTGGTCGGTCGTCGTCGCCTGCACCTGCCCCCGGCGCCGGACCACCGGCCCCTGCTGCTGCTTGCTGCGGCTCACGCTGGGCAGCCTAATGGGCGTGCATGTGAAACCGGGGGTGACGGCGTCCTCACGAGAGCCAGGCGGCCAGGGCGTCCCGGCAGGCGTACAGGTCGGGGATCGGGCAGAACTCGTCGTCGGTGTGCGCGAGGGCTGGGTCCGCGGGACCGTAGTTCACCGCCGGGACGCCGAGGGCCGAGAAGCGGGCGACGTCGGTCCAGCCGTACTTGGGGCTTGCCGTTCCCCCGACGGCGGCGAGGAACTCCTGCGCGGCGGGGCGGTCGAGGCCCGGGCGGGCGGCCGGGGAGAAGTCGGTGTACACGAGCTCGTAGCCCTCGAAGAGCCGCGCGACGTGGGCGCGGGCGTCCGCCTCGTCGCGGTCGGGAGCGAAGCGGAAGTTGATCGTCACCGTGCAGCGGTCGGGGATGACGTTGGTGGCGACTCCCCCGCTGATGAGCACGGCGTTGAGGCCCTCCCGGTACTCCAGGCCGTCGACGACGACCGTGCGGGGCTCGTAGACGGCGAGCCGGTCCAGGATGGGCGCCGCGTCGTGAATGGCGTTGTGGCCGAGCCAGGAGCGTCCGGAGTGGGCCGTACGGCCGGTCGTGGTGATCTCGAAGCGGCTGGTGCCCTGGCAGCCGCCCTCGACCCGGGCCGAGGTGGGCTCCATGAGGACCGCGAAGTCGGCGGCCAGCACCTCTGGCCGGACGCGCGCGAGGCGTCCAAGGCCGTTGAGGTCGCCGGCGACCTCCTCGTTGTCGTAGAAGATCCAGGTGACGTCGTGGCGGGGGGCGTCCAGGGCGGCCGCGAGCCCGAGCGCGACGGCGACGCCGCCCTTCATGTCGGCGGTGCCCCGGCCATAGAGGCGGTCGCCGACGCGGCGGCTGGGCAGGTTGTCCTTGACCGGAACCGTGTCGAGGTGCCCGGCGATCGCGACCCGGGTCGGACGCCCCTGGCGCGTGCTGGCCACGACCGCGTCCCCGTCGCGCCAAATCTCCAGGTGCGAGCACCCGGAGAGAGCCTCCTCGACCGCATCCGCGAGCGCGCGCTCGTTGCCGCTGACCGACTCGATGTCGACGATCGCGGCGAGCAGGTCGGCGGGATCGGCAGCCAGGTCGAGCATGGACGCCACCCTAACGCGCCTGGAACTACCGGCAGCGTCACACGATTCGCGCGAATCCGTGGCTCTGACTGATCGCGGGTCCGGATCGTGTGACGAAACCGGCGATCCGGCCCCGGTGCGGGGCCTCGCGGCACGCTCATCTAGGCTGGCCCGCATGACTCGCACCGCATGGGGCTGGGGCCTCGCCACGATCGCGTCCGCCGGAACCGTCCTCGACGTGTGGTACCCCGATCCCCAACTGGGCGGCGAGCCCACCCCCGAGCCTCCCCACCACCTCGCGGCCCTCGCGCGCACCGACGCCGTGCGGCGCGTGACCGCGACGGTCGTGGCGACCACCGTCGACCTCGACAGCGCCCCGTCCAACCCCGCGGACGCCTACCTGCGGCTGCACCTGCTCTCGTCGCGCCTTGTCGCGCCCCGGTCGATCAACCTCGACGGCATCTTCGCGGTGCTCAACAACGTGGTGTGGACGTCCGCCGGGCCCTGCGCGGTCGACGAGTTCGAAGAGGTGCGCGCCGCGCTGCGGTCGGCGTACGGGCACGTCACGGTGTTCGGCGTCGACAAGTTCCCGCGCATGGTCGACTACGTGGTCCCGTCCGGGGTGCGGGTCGCGGACGCCGACCGCGTCCGGCTCGGCGCGCACCTCGCCGAGGGCACCACGGTCATGCACGAGGGCTTCGTGAACTTCAACGCCGGCACGCTCGGGGCGTCCATGATCGAGGGACGCGTCTCGGCCGGCGTCGTCGTCGGGGACGGGTCCGACGTGGGCGGCGGGGCGTCCATCATGGGCACGCTGTCGGGCGGCGGCAAGCAGCAGATCTCGATCGGCGAGCGCTGCCTGCTCGGCGCCAACGCGGGCATCGGCATCTCCCTCGGCGACGACTGCGTGGTCGAGGCCGGGCTGTACGTGACGGCCGGCACCAGGGTGACGCTGCCCGACGGGCGCGAGGTCAAGGCGTCCGAGCTCTCCGGACGCGACGGCCTGCTGTTCCTGCGCAACTCGGTCACCGGCGGCGTCGAGGTGCGCCCCCGCCAGGGCCAACAGGTCGAGCTCAACGCCGTCCTGCACGCCAACTAGGACGCCCATGCGCGTCCGTACCGTCGTCGCCGCCGTCGTCGCGCTCCTGCTGCTGGCGGGGCTCGCGCTCGGCGGGGCGGCCGTCTACTTCACGGCGACCCGGCAGCCGGCCCCCTGGTCGGACAGCTGCACGGCGACCGTCGGGGCCGACAGCGTCCGGATCGACCCCGACCAGGCGCGCTACGCGGCGATCATCGCGGGGGTGGCCTCCCGGCGAGGGCTCCCACCGCGTGCGGTGTCGATCGCGCTGGCCACCGCCATGCAGGAGTCGGGCCTGCGCAACCTCGACTACGGCGACCGCGACTCGCTGGGGCTCTTCCAGCAGCGGCCGTCACAGGGCTGGGGCACCGCGGCGCAGTTGCAGGACCCGTACTACGCCGCCAACGCCTTCTTCGCCGCCATGGAGGAGGTCAAGGGCTGGGAGACCGCCGACATCGGCGACGTCGCCCAGAAGGTGCAGAAGAGCGGCTACCCCGACGCGTACGACAAGCACGTGCCCAAGGCGCGGCTGCTGGCCAGCGCGCTGTCGGGAGAGACGCCGGCGGGCTTCGTGTGCACCGCGTCCTCACTGCCGGCCGGGGATGCCGCCGGCCACGCCGCCTTCCTGACCAAGACGCTGCCCACCACCGCGGTGGTGACCACGTCCGGCAGCACGGTCACCGTACGCACCACGGACGCCGCAGGCGCCTGGTCGGCGGCCTCCATCGCGGTCGCGGACGCCGACACCCACGGCGTCCGGAGCGTGTCGGTGGCCGGCCGGACGTGGCGGCCGACCTCGGTCCTGTGGCCGTTCGGGGCGTCCTGGGGCGACGGGGCGTCCGGGGATGCGAAGACCGTGGTGGTCGAGCTCACCTGAACTCCGCGCTCAGAGCTGCGCGAGCCGCTCGGCGGCCGAGGCGATGCGCTCGTCGGACGCCGTGAGTGCGATCCGCACGTGGCGCTGCCCGGCCGGGCCGTAGAAGTCGCCGGGGGCCGCCAGGATGCCGAGGCCGGCGAGAGCGTCGATCGTGGCGCGACAAGGCTCGTCGCGCGTGGCCCACAGGTAGAGCGAGCCCTGCGAGTGGTCGATCCGGAACCCCGCCGCCTCCAGCGCGGGACGGAGCAGCGTCCGCCGCGCCAGGTAGCGGGCGCGCTGCAGTTCAACGTGGGCGTGGTCGCCGAGCAGGGCGACCATGGCGTCCTGGATCGGGCCGGGCACCATCATGCCCGCGTGCTTGCGGACCCCCAGCAGCTCGCCGACCAGGACGGCGTCCCCAGCGACCCACCCCGCGCGGAAGCCGGCGACGTTCGAGCGCTTCGACAGCGAGTGCGCCGCGATCAGACCGGTGTGGTCGCCGCCGCAGATCGCAGCGTGCAGCACCGAGACCGGCTCGGCGTCCCAGCCGAACTCGCCATAGCACTCGTCGGAGGCCAGCACCGCGCCGACGGAACGGGCGGCGTCCACCCAGGCGCGTGTCTGCTCGGCCGACAGGATCGCGCCGTGGGGGTTGGCCGGGGAGTTGATCCAGACCAGCCGGGGGCGCAGCTCGGCGAGGCGTCCGGGGTCGTCGCAGGCGACCGGCGTCGCGCCGGCGAGCCGCGCCCCGACCTCGTAGGTCGGGTAGGCGGTGGTGGGCAGCACGACCGTGTCGCCTGGCCCGAGCGCCAGCAGGGTCGGCAGCCAGGCGACCAGCTCCTTGGTGCCGATGACCGGCAGGACGCCGGCGTCGGCGAGCCCGGAAGCCCCCCAGCGCCGCTCCAGGTAGCCGCGGATCGCCTCCCGCAGGGCGGCGGTGCCGGCCGTCGTCGGGTACCCCGCCCACTTCGCCCCGGACGCCGCGAGGGCGTCCACGGCTAGCTGCGGGACGGGGTCGACCGGCGTCCCCACCGACAGGTCGCACAGGCCGCCCGGGTGGGCGGTGGCCCGCGCGCGGGCGTCCGCGATCGTGTCCCAGGGGAAGTCGGGCAGCAGGGAGGACAGCGGTGCGGTCATGGGCGTGGGGGCTCCTGGCGGTCGGGCGCGGTCGGCGTGGGCTACGACTGGCGGTTCTTGTCGGCGGCCAGCGCCGCCGGGTTGGTGCACGTGGTGGGGGTGTTCGTGTTGTAGTGCCAGAAGTAGGGGACGCTCTTGACGAGCGCGCCGTCCTTCCACCACTGCCGGTCGAAACGGATGTCGAAGCCGGTGGACGCGTCCTGCGCGACGCAGTCGGGGCTGTCGTCCTTGACGGGCGTCGACGGCACCTCACGCACGTTGCTGATCTGCGTGTTGGCCTGCTTGACGTCGTACTCCTTGGTCGACCAGACCCGCACGGTGATCGTGCCCTGAACGCCGACGTGGCCCGTCCAGAGCACCTGCAGCAGGACGCCGTACTGGCTGTCGTTGCGGAACTTCATGTCGACGTCGGGCCACGACAGCGTCGCCTCGCGGCCCTTCGGGTAGCGGGTGAAGTACAGCGAGTGCGGCTTGTGCTCGATGTCCTCCAGGCCGGCGAAGAAGACCGCGTTGTAGGTGGTCGTCGTGACCTGCGACAGCGCGCCGCCGACCTGGATCGTCTCCTTGCCGCCCGAGATGCCGAAGCCGGACGCCCACCCCTTGGCGGTCGTCCGCTCACCGCCGAGCGCCTCGTTCATGCTGAACGTCTCGCCGGGCTTGACCAGCGTGTTGGTCAGCATGCCGGCGGCCTTCGGGATGTTCACGTACCGGTAGGCGTACGCGCCCGGGAACACCGTCGTGAACTCGCCGGTGATCTCCTTGACCCCCAGCTTCTCGGCGGCGGCCGTGTCGAACTCGGGGTGTACGGGGCCCAGCGTCACCGGCGCGACGCGGTCGGCGGTCTTGTCGAGGACGCCGAGCACGGCGGTCGCGAGGGCGTCCGGGGCCACCCCGACGCCGTCGACGGACTCCACGACGTGCGGCTTGCCGTCGGAGCCGATCTTGATGGTCGCCGGCACCGGGTCCTTCCCGCCGAGCCCCGCCAGGGGTTTCGCGGTCAGGGACGCGAGCTTCGCGGCGTCCAGCGTCGGTTGCAGCACGCCGCCCCTCGGCACGAACGACAGGGACGCCGCGACGGCGTCCGCGCCGATCTGGGCGGTCTTGTCGCCCGCCTTGAGCGTGACCGGTCCCGACAGCGCCGGCTTCGCGAACTGCGCGAGGGCCAGCTCGGCCTCGGCGGTCGTGATGTCGGGTGCGCGCACGGTGACCGGCAGGTCGATCGTCGTGGACGCCGGCCAGGCCGCCGTCACCGCGGACGCCGCCTCGGCCGTCTTGAGGGAGTAGCCGTCCTTGGCGGGGGTGACCGTCGGGGTGGAGCCGTCGATCTTCAGCGTCGCGTCGGTCGGTGCGTGGTCGGCGGCCGCCACCTCGCTCAGCGCGGCCGACAGCTTCTCGGCGTCCGACGTGACGACCGGCCCGACCGCCTTGCCTCCCGAGAGCGCCTCGATCATCTCGACGGGGTTGAACGTCTTGCGCCCGCCCGCCTGGATCACCGAGGCGGCGTAGTCGATGCCCAGGCCGAGTTCGGTGGCCGGCTTGGCCACGGACGCGTCGCCCGCCTTCAGCGTCACGGTCCCGGACGCCGCCGGCGCGAGTCCGGCACGGAGGGCGTCCTCGGCGGCCGCCGGGGACAGGCCGCCCACGTCGACCGCACCGATGGACGTGCCGGCCGGCAGAGCGTTGCCGGTGACCGCGTAGCCGACGCCGTAGAGGGCACCCAGCCCGACCAGGACGCCGGCCACGGCCAGCGCCGCCCGTCGGCGGCGTGGCGGGGATACCGGCGCGTCCGGCCGAGGGGCTGCAGTGCTCACGGACCCCAAGGTTAGGTCAGAAGCGCCTGGACCTTCGCCACGACTGCCTCGGCGGTGATGCCGAACTCCTTGTAGAGGACGCCCGCGGACGCCGACGCGCCGAAGTGGTCGATGCCGACGACGTCGCTGCGCTCGCCGAGGAGTTCCTTCCAGCCGGTCGGGACGCCGGCCTCGACGGCGACCTTCGCGGCGCCGGCGGGCAGGATCTCGGCGCGGTAGGACGCGTCCTGGGCGTTGAACCACTCGACGCACGGCATCGAGACGACCCGCGTCGGGACGCCCGCAGCCTCGAGCTGCTGGCGCGCCGCGACCGCGATCTCGACCTCAGAGCCGGTGGCCACGATGACCGCCTGCGGCTCCGCCGAGGCCTCGCACAGCGTGTAGCCGCCGCGGGCGACGCCGTCGGTGGACGCGAACTCGCCGCTCGACCGGTCGAAGACCGCCAGGTCCTGACGCGACAGGATCATGCCGGCCGGCTTGCGGTCGGCAAGCACCTTGAGCCACGCGGCGGCGGTCTCGTTGGCGTCCGCCGGACGCACCACGTCGAGGTTCGGGATCAGGCGCAGGGACGCCACATGCTCGATGGGCTGGTGGGTCGGGCCGTCCTCGCCGACGCCGATCGAGTCGTGCGTCCACACGAACACGCTCGGGATGTCGGACAGGGCCGCCAGGCGCACCGCCGGCCGCATGTAGTCGGAGAACACCAGGAACGTGCCGCCGAAGGCCCTCGTGAGCCCGGACAGGTTGATGCCGTTGACGATGCCGCCCATCGCGTGCTCGCGGATGCCGAAGTGCAGCACCCGTGCGTCCGCGCCGGAGCTGGCCGGCCAGTCGTGCGAGGCGCGCTCGGCGGGCAGGAAGGACGCCGCACCATCGATCGTCGTGTTGTTCGAGGACGCCAGGTCGGCCGAGCCGCCCCAGAGCTCGGGCATGACCTTGCCGAGCGCGGTGAGCACGTTCCCGGACGCCTTGCGCGTCGACATCTTGCCGGGCGCGACGGTGCCGACGGCGTCCGCGACGCCCTCGGGCAGGGCGCCGGACCGTACGCGGTCGAGCAGCGCCGCCTGCTCGGGGTTGGCCTGGCGCCACGCGGCGAACCGGGCGTCCCACGCCTCGCGGGCGGCGCGTCCGCGCTCGGCGGCGTTGGAACGCGCGTGGGCGAGCACGTCGGGGTCGACGTCGAACGACTTCTCGGGATCGAGGCCCAGCACCTTCTTCAGGCCCGCGACCTCGGCGGCGCCGAGCGCCGAGCCGTGGACGCTGTGGTCGCCGGCCTTCGTGGGCAGCGGCCATCCGATGATCGTGGTGACCTTGATGAACGACGGCTTGTCGGTGACGGCCTTGGCCGCCTCGATGGCGGCGTACAGCTCGTCGATCTTCTCGGAGTAGGTCGTGAAGCCGTTGGTGAAGTCGACGTGCTGGACGTGCCAGCCGTAGGCGGCGTAGCGGGCCGAGACGTCCTCGGAGAACGCGATCTTCGTGTCGCCCTCGATCGAGATGCGGTTGTCGTCGTAGATGAGGACCAGGTTGCCCAGGTTCAGCGTCGCGGCCAGCGAGGACGCCTCGGACGCCACTCCCTCCTGCATGCAGCCGTCGCCGGCGATCGTGTAGACGAAGTGGTCGAACACCGACTCCCCCGGCGTGGCCGACGGGTCGTACAGCTCGCGCTCGCGCCGGGACGCCATCGCGAAGCCCACCGCGTTCGAGATGCCCGCGCCCAGCGGGCCGGTCGTGCACTCGATGCCCTTGGTGTGATGCACCTCGGGGTGACCCGGGGTCAGCGAGCCCCACGTGCGCAGCGCCTCGAGGTCGGACAGCTCGAGTCCGAACCCGCCGAGGTACAGCTGGCAGTACTGCGTCAGCGAGCTGTGCCCAGCCGACATGACGAAGCGATCGCGTCCGAGCCAGCCGGTGTCGGCGGGGTCGAGGTTCATGACCTTCTGGTAGAGCAGGTACGCCACCGGCGCCAGCGAGACGGCGGTTCCGGGGTGTCCGTTGCCGACCTTCTGCACGGCGTCCGCGGCCAGCACGCGCGCGATGTCGACCGCTTTGGCGTCGAGTTCGGTCCAGGCGAGTTCGGTCATGACAGACCCTTCCTCCATCGCTGCGATGGGTGGTGTTCGTCGAGGGCTCCTTGGTCAGCCCAAGGCTATGGCACCGGCCTGGGGCTGGCCTCCCCGGGGTCGGAACTTGGCACCGGTTGCCTTGGCTCCGGGTGAAGACTGAACGTACGCGCGGGGCTCGCCCGACCGATACCCCATGGGGTATATTGGCGCCATCCGTGAACGAGGAGTTTCAATGAGGAAGCTGGTCATCCTGGGAGGCGGCACCGCGGGCACGATGGTGGCGAACAAGCTGCGGGACAAGTACCCCCGGTCGGAGCTGCAGATCACGGTCGTCGACCGCGACGACCACCACCATTACCAGCCTGGCTACCTGTTCCTGCCGTTCGGGCAGTTGGCACCGGGGCAGATCGTGCGGGCCAGGCATGCGTTCATCCCCGACGGGGTCGAGCTGGTGCTGTGCGGCATCGAGCGGGTCGACGCCAAGGCCAAGCAGGTCTTCCTCGGCAACGGGGCGGTGCTCGACTACGACACGCTGATCATCGCGACGGGCGTCCAGCCACGGCCCGAGGCGACGCCGGGCGGGGACGGGCCGGAGTTCGGTCGTAGCGTCCACCACTTCTACGATCTGGAGGCGGCCGAGCGGCTGCAGGAGGCGATGCGGACGTTCCCCGGCGGACGCCTCGTCGTGCACATCACCGAGATGCCGATCAAGTGCCCGGTGGCGCCGCTGGAGTTCACATTCCTGGCCGATGCGTACTTCACCGACAAGAAGATGCGCAAGAAGGTCGAGATCGTCTACGTGACACCGCTGGACGGGGCGTTCACGAAGCCCGTCGCGTCACGCGAGCTGGGCGACGCGCTGAGCAAGCGGCACGTCAAACTCGAGACCGACTTCACGATCGAGCGGATCGACAACGAGGCCAAGGAGATCGTCAGCTTCGACGACCGGCACATCCCGTTCGACCTGCTGGTGACGGTGCCGCTCAACATGGGTCCGGACTACATCGCCCGCTCGGGGCTGGGCGACGAGATGAACCTCGTGCCATGCGACCAGGGCACGATGCGCTCGCTGGCCGACCCGGACATCTTCGTCCTCGGCGACGGCGGCACCCTGCAGACCTCGAAGGCCGGCTCGGTCGCGCACTTCGCCGTCGACATCTTCATGGAGAACTGGCCGCAGTACCTGGCCGGGCAGCAGCTCACCCACAACTTCGACGGGCACGCGAACTGCTTCATCGAGTCCGGGCACGGCAAGGGGATGCTGCTCGACTTCAACTACCAGACCCAGCCCTACACCGGGGAGTTCCCGCTGCCGGCCGTCGGGCCGATGAGCCTGCTCAAGGAGACCAAGGCCAACCACTGGGCCAAGGTCGCCTTCCGCTGGGTGTACTGGAACCTGCTGATCACCGGCAAGCCGCTGCCCTTCACCGCCGACATGTACCTGATGGGCAAGAACGTCGAGGACACGGCGTCCGGCACCTCGACGAAGGACCTGGTGCTCGGCGTGTTCGGCAAGGCCGCCAAGGCGCCGGCGTCCGTGACGGGCTCGGTGCGCGGGGCGATGAAGCCGAAGGCCAAGCCCGGCCCGATGAGCACCGGCTCGGTGCGCCCCGCGGCCAAGCCGGCGGCAGCGAAGCCGGCCAAGCCGGCGGCGTCCGAGAATGTGCCGGAATACGTGCCGCAGCGGGGCGTCGACTCCGACGCGGACCCGAGCACGGTGCTGTCCGACCCGATCGTCCCCCGGTTCTGACGTTTCGACCACGAGCAACTGACCACTGCGACCATCACCACCGCGACAAGGAGACAACCAATGCCCACCACCATGATCGGCGGCCGGCCGATCGACGTGAACGACGAGGGCTTCCTCACCAAGTACGAGCAATGGGACGAGGATCTCGGCAAGGTCCTCGCCGGCTACGCAGGCATCGACGAGCTCACCGACGAGCACTGGAAGGTGATCAAGTTCCTGCGCGCCGACTACCCCGGACGCAAGGAGACCGCCACCCTGCGGCGCGTCTCGGCCGTGGGCGGCTTCGACATGAAGGAGCTGTTCACCCTGTTCCCCGGGAAGCCGGCCAAGAAGATGTCGTACATCGCCGGGCTGCCCAAGCCCAAGGGCTGCGTCTAGGCGCGAAAGGGAGACTGACATGACCGACGTGCTCGACACCCCGATCATCCCCGACTTCGGGGACAAGAAGAAGGACGCCCGCGAGGCGCCCGCGAAGGCGAAGGCGGCGTCCGGGCCGGCTCCGGAGACGAAGCCCTCGGAGGTCGCCGAATCGAGCGGCAAGAGGAAGATCTGTTTCATCGCCTCCAAGGGCAACCTGGACATGGCCTATCCGGCGCTGATCATGGCCAACGCGGCGCTCGGCGAGGGCATCGAGACGCACATCTTCTTCACGTTCTGGGGCTTCGACCTGGTCACTGAGCGCACGATGGACAACCTGAAGTTCACGATGGTCGGCAACACCGCCATGCACCTGCCGATGGCGAAGAACCTGCCGCTGTGGTCGGGCATGGGCATCATCCCGGGCATGACCACGATGTCGACGAAGATGATGAAGGGCCAGTTGGACGCCCTGGAGATCCCGAGCGTCCGGGAGATGCTCGACATCATCGTCGCCTCCGGCGGGCACCTGTGGGGCTGCAAGCTGTCGTTCGACATGAACGGGCTCGGCGAGGACGATCTCTACGAGGGCGTCGAGGCCGTCATCTCCGCCACCGATTTCATCGAGCTCTCCGAGGGCGCGCAGATCATCTTCGTGTAGGCCGCTACTCGTCCGGGTGCGCGGCGCGGCGGGCCCGGACGATGCCCCAGGCCACGAGTGCCCCGGAGCCGGCGGTCAGGATGAGGCCGGCGATCGTGACGGCGTCCCGGAACTGGGCTGTCTGCTGAACGGTCCAGTTGGCGGTGGCGATGCTGCCGGCGAACAGGGCGGCGATGGCGGTGCCGGCCACGGCGAGCCCGATCGCGGACGCCACCTCGCTGACCGTGTCGGTGAGGGCCGCGCCGATGGTGGTCCGGTTCGGGGGCAGGCCGCGCAGGACGTTGGTGCCGGCGACGACGCCGACCACCCGCATCCCGGCCGCCACGAGCACGAGCGCGGCCGCCACCCAGGGGTAGCCGAGGCGTCCGAACAGCGTGTAGACGGCCAGCCCGGCGACGACGGTGGCGGAGCTGATCCAGCCGGCCCGCTCCAGGCCGACCCGCCGCACGAACGGGTCGACGAAGGCCCCGCCCGCGACGAGGACCACCACCTGCGGCAGCATCCCGATCGCGGCGAGCGCGGGCGTCCAGCCCCAGTCGAGCTGCAGCTGCAGCGTCACCAGGTAGCCGAGGCCAGCGGTCGCCAGCCCTGCCGCGGTCTTGAACAACAGGCCGCTCGAGACCAGCGGGTGCGCGACGAGCTGCAGGTCGCGCAGCGGGTGCACGGGGTCAAGGTGGCGCTCGGACGCCGCGTCCGGGGCGATGCCGAGCCGGATGCCGATGATCGCGAGCGCCGCGATCGGCACGTTGACCAGCAGCAGGACCTGCCAGGGCGCGACCGCGAGCGCGAGGCCTCCGGCCGTAGGGCCGAGAGCGAGCCCGACCAGGCCGACGGTCGAGATGAGGGTGATGGCCCTGACGCGCAGTTCGTCGGAGTCGAACAGCCGGAACGCCAGCGCCATCGACCCGGGCGTCGTCATCGCCGCCGCGACGCCCATCACGGCCCGGACGCCGATCAGCTGTGGCGCGGTCGTCACGAACGCGGTCGCGAGGCTCGCCAGCCCGAGCAGGACGAGGCCGATCAGCATCACGCGGCGGCGTCCGTATCGGTCGGCGATCGCGCCGAACGGCAGCATGAGGCTGCCGAACACGACGGCGTACGCGCCCGTCACCCACTGCAACTCGATCGTGGACGCCCTCAGCTCGCGTCCGATCGTGGGCAGCGCCACGTTCAGGATCGAGTTGTCGAGCATCTCGAACAGGAACACGGCCGACAGGCCCGCAAGGGCCGCGCGGGCGTCCCAGAGCGTTCGGGGGGCGGGCGTGGCGGGCTTCTCCCGGATAATGACGACGGAGTGGTCGGACGACATGCCGCCATGTTATGCGACTAAGTTTAGTCAATCAAGTTAGTGAGATCGGAATGCCCAGAACTGCGGAGCGCGGCGGACCCGAGACCCGCCGGCGGATCGCCGGGATCGCCTCCCGGCTGTTCCTCGAGCGCGGGTTCGACGCCGTCACGGTGGCCGAGGTGGCGCGCGAGGCCGGCGTCTCGAGCGTCACGGTCTTCAAGCACTTCCCCCGCAAGGAGGATCTCTTCCTCGACCGCGCCTTCGACGCCGCCGAGTTGCTGCGCGCGGCCGTGCGCGAACGTGCGCCGGGCGTCGACGCCGTGGAGTCGCTGCGCGCGATGACGCTCCGCCTCGTCGACGACAAGCACGCCCTCTCGGGGCTGGACGAGCGGTCGGCGCCCTTCTTCCGCACGGTCGCCGAATCGCCCGCGCTCGTGGCGCGCGCCCGGGAGATCGCTGCCGACCTCCAGCGCACCCTGGCCGAGGAGCTCGAGCGCGACCCGTCCTTCGAGGGCGACCCGACGCTGCTCGCCGCCTTCTTCGTCGCCGGCTACGCGGCTGTGCTCGTCGCGAATGCCCACCACCTCATCGCCGGTGAGGCGCCCGCCGCGCGCGTCGACGAGCAGCGTGCCCGCTTCGAGCGCCTCTTCGACGCCCTGCGCAACGGGTTCGCCTAGCCAGGCCGCCCGCGTCTGCTTGAGCGCCTGGGGTAACCAACCATCGCCGGGGCCGCCTGGCCCGGCACTCAGGCCGTGAAGGAGAGACGATGCCAGCAGAAGACGAGCCCATCCCCACCATGGAGGCGGCCGAGCACGACGGGGGCGGGATCCCTCAGGAAGGGCCTGTCAGCGGCGGAAGCGGCGCCGGATCGTTCACCGCGGGGGAACTCGCCGCGGGCTCCTCGGCTTCGTCGACCACGCCGCCTGAGCACTACGGGGCCGCCGACTACGCCGCAGGAACGGGCACGGCGAGCCCGTACAGCGACGGCCCGATCGAATACCCGGGCGCCGCATACGAGGCCAAGGGCGAGGGCGCCGCGGGCGAGGTCACCCCGAAGGACGGCGGCCACTGAGCCGCCGAAGCCGACCTCAGTCGTCGAGGTCGTCGTCGAACGAGTACGTGCCCGCGAACCTGACCGGCGCGAAACGGCGGGGCTCGGGTTCGGCGACCTCGGGCTCGGCGACGACCTCGGGGCGTCCGGCGTCCACGGCAATCAGGTGGGCGTAGAGGCCGCCGAGCGCCAGCAGTTCGTCGTGCGTGCCTCGCTCGGCGATGCGGCCGCGCTCCAGGACGATGATCTCGTCGGCGTCCCGGATCGTGCTGAGCCGGTGGGCGATGGTCAGTGTGGTGCGCCCGGCGATCAGGCGGTCCAGGGCGCCGGCCAGTTCGTGCTCGGTCTCGGTGTCAAGGGCGCTGGTGGCCTCGTCGAGGATCAGCACCCGCGGATTGCCCAGTAGCGTCCGGGCGATCGCGAGCCGCTGGCGCTCTCCGCCGCTGAACCGGTGCCCGCGCGCGCCGACCACGGTGTCCAGGCCTTCGGGCAGCGCCCGCACCACCTCGGCCACCTGGGCCGCCTCCAGCGCAGCCCACAGCTCCTCGTCGGACGCCTCGGGACGCGCCTGCCGCAGGTTCTCCGCGATCGACGCGTGCGCCAGGTAGGTCTCCTGGGACACAACGCCGACCACCCGCGCCAGGTCGCCGGGGGCGATGTCGCGCAGGTCGACGCCGTCGATCGTGACGCGTCCACGGGTGGGGTCGGCGAGCCGCACGAGCAGCGCCCCGACCGTCGACTTGCCCGAGCCGGTCTCCCCCACCAGGGCCAGCGTCCGGCCGGCGGGGATCGTCAGGTTCAGGTCGCTCAGAACGTCCACCGCGCCGTCGGCGTACCGGAACGAGACCCCCTCGAATGTCACCTCGCCGCGCACCGCCTCGCGCGGGAACGGCACCGGGTTGGCCGGCGCCGGCACCTCGATCGGCAGGTCGAGGTAGCCGAAGATGCGGCTCATCAGGGCCATCGAGCTGATCCACTGCGCGCCCACGTTGAGCAGGCCCATGATCGGCCGGAAGATCGTCGCCTGCAGCGTCGTGAACGCCACCAGCGTGCCGATCGTGATGCCACCCGACGTCTGCGGGAACCCGGCCGCCAGGTAGATCACCGCCGGGATGGCCGCGAACAGCACCTGCATCGTCGCCATCCGCCACTTGCCCGCGAGTTGCGACTGCAGGTCGAGTTCGCACAGATCGGCGGACGCCGTCGCGAACGCCCGCGCGTGCTGGCCCGCCGAGCCCAGCGTCTTGGTGAGCATCGCCCCGTTGACCGTCAGGGCCTCGTCGACCTGGTAGTGCAGCTCGGCCATCGTCCGCTGCCGGCGCGAGGTGATGTCGCGGCGGATCAGCGCCACCCGGCGCGTCGCCCACGCCGACGGTGGCAGGATCACCAGCGAGATCAACGACAGCCGCCAGTTCAGCGCCACCATCGCCACGGCCGTCGCGACCGCCGTCGTCAGGTTGGACGCGATCGACGTCGCCACGGTCGACATCACGCCCTGCATGCCGGCCACGTCCTGCAGCAGGCGCGACTGGATCTCGCCGCCTCGCGTCCGCTTGAAGAACGCCAGCGATTGCTGCTGCAGGTGGTCGAAGATCCGCACCCGCAGTGTGTGCATGACCTCGTTGCCCATCCGGGTCGACAGCCAGGTCTGCAGCACGCCCAGCAGCGATGTCACCGCCGCGACCACGACCAGGCCCGCGCAGCACAGCACCAGCAGGCGGGTGTCGGCCTGCGGCAGGGCGTCGTCGATGATGGCCCGGACCAGGAACGGCTGGCCGAGCCCGATCACCGAGGTCGCGACGACGATCGCGGTCAGCACGAGCAGCTTGAACCGGTGCGGGCCGAACAGCTCCAGCACTCGCGCAGCGGACACCGGCGACTCGGCCAGCTGGGCCCGGTCCGCGGGGTCGACCCGGCGCGCGCGGCCGTCCGCCCCGGGCACCCCGATGCCGATCTGGCTCACGGCGTCCCCTCCTACCCCGCGCGCGACTCGACGAACACGGCCGCCGTCCGCCCCGGGACCATGAACACCCCGTCCACGAACAGCGACGCGCGAACGATGGCGTCCGCGCCCGACTGCTGTACGGGGTGCAGTGTCCAGCTCGCCCCGGGCACCGCCGAGGCCTGCTGCCGGACGGGCCACGGCGTCCCGTTGAACACCACGGCGATCCGGGCGAGCCGGTCGTCGACCGGCTGCCCGACCGTGTCGTCGAGCAGCATCAGGATCACGCCGGGCACCTGCGTCCAGGTGCCGGAGACGGGAAACGTGAGCTTCGCGCGGACCGCGTCGGCGTCGCCGAGCCTGAACAGCCGAGAGGACGCCCGCAGCCGCAGCAGGTCGAGCGCCTGGGCGTGCGCCTCCCGGATGTCGGCCGGCGACGGCTTGAGCTCGCGCATGCCCAGTAATGGACGCATGTACGGCCACTTGTCGCGGTTGTCCGACGCCGGCGGCAGGCCCGCACCGAACCCGTTGTCTGTCATCGAGAAGTCGAGGTAGTTGAACCAGTCGCCGGAGTCGTAGCTGTTGCGGTCGAGCGACTTGCTGCGGAGGATGTCGGTGCCCGCGTGCCACATCACCGGCGACTGGCCGAGGGTGGCCAGCGCGAGGCAGAAGGTGTTGGCGCGCACGCGGTCGGGCATCGCGGTCGCGATCGGCAGCTTGAGGGTGAGCGCGTCGAACAGGGTCTCGTTGTCGTGGGCGTCGACGTAGTTGACGAGCTCGTCGGGGGCGTCCGCGTAGCCGGCGGCGCCGCCGTTGTAGAGCACCTCGTCGCCGCGCATCGTCCGGGCGTAGTGGTTCGAGCCGAACGTGAAGTCGCGCAGCCCGCCGGCCAGCCCGACCTGGATCAGGTCGGCGTAGTAGAGCAGGCGTTTGCGCTGCTCGTTGGGGTGGTCGTTGCCCGTGGACGCGTTCGGCGCGGTGAACAGGCCGGTGCCGAAGCCCTGCAGGCGCGGGTCGGCATCGAACGGGCTGCCGCCGCGGACGGCGTCCCGCAGGCGGTCGTTGAACGTGCCGATGTGGGTGCCGCCCAGCTCGCCCTGGGCCGCCTGGACGAAGAACGCGTTGTTCGCGACCTCGCCGAAGCTCCAGCCTTCGCCGTACATGGTGACGCGGCGTCCGTCGACGCCGTCGCGCTCGGGCGTGAGGGCGTCCAGGGCGGCCCGGACCGCCAGCATGTTGCCGCGCGAGTGGTGTCCCATCAGGTCGAACCGGAACCCGTCGACCCTGTAGTGCCTGGCCCATAGGACGCACGAGTCGACCATCAGCTTCTGGGCCATCAGGTGCTCGGTGGCGACGTTGGGGCAGCACGTCGAGGTGTAGACGATGCCCGAGTCGTCGCGGCGGTGGTAGTAGCCGGGCACGAGGCGTCCGAGCACGGAGTTCGCGCTCTGCCCGGTGCTGGAGGTGTGGTTGTACACCTGGTCGAGGACGACCCGCAGCCCCAGGGCGTGCAGGGCGCCGATCATCGTCCTCGCCTGACGCACGCGCGGCCCGCCGTCGACGGCGTCCGGGGTCGCGTAGCTGCCCTCGGGCGCCATGTAGTGCCACGGGTCGTAGCCCCAGTTGAACGAGCGGCGTCCGTTGGCGCGGACGTAGTGCTGCTGGTCCTCCGCGTCGGGCGGGAACGACCGCAGGGTGGTCTTGTCGAGCGCGGGCCAGCGTTCGCGGTTCTCCTCGCTGGAGGAGAAGTCGAACGTCGGCAGCAGCTGCACCGTGTTGAGCCCCGCCTCGGCCAGCCGGCGCAGGTGCCGGGCGCCCAGCCCGTCGTGCGCGAACGCCTCGTAGGTGCCCCGCAGCTCGGCCGGGATCGTCTTGTCCGCGCGCGAGAAGTCCCGGACGTGCAACTCGTAGATCGCCTGATCGACGGGGTCAGGCAGAGTCGGGGCGGCGGCCGTCCGCCAGACGTCGGGCGCCCAGGCGGGGTCGTCGAGGTCGATGACGACCGAGTGGGTCGAGTTCTCGGTCAGGGCGACCGAGTACGGGTCGGTGACCCGATTCGTCACGACCCGCTGCAACCCCGGCACGTAGACGGTCACCGAGTAGAGGTAGCGCGCGCCGAGCCAGGACGCGTCCCCGGTCGCCGACCAGCAGCCGTCCGGCTCGGCGGTCATCGGTACGGTCTGCGGGTCGGTGTCCGATTCGTTCGGACGCCAGAGCAGCACGGACGCCGCGTGTGCGGTCGGCGCCCACACGCGCAGCACGGGGACGCCCTCGTGCATCGAAACCCCTAGCCGAGCCGAGACCGCGGCGGCGTAGACGTCGTCGAGAACGCCCGCGAGCTGCAGGCCGGAGGCGTTGACGAGGGGCCCGGTCGGCTGGCGCACGACGAGCGCCACCTGGCCCCGGAGCGCGTCCGCGACGTTCAGGTCGGGCACCTCGAGCAGGACGGCGTCCGCGACCGCCTGGAAGCGGGACGCCAGCTTGGGCGGCAGGCCGCCCGCGTGCAGGCGCAGCGGCACCGAGTGCCACGGGACCGGGCCTGTCGCCCAGGGGTCGATGCCGCCGCTGCGCGACCAGTGCAGCCGCCACTCGAGCGAGGCGGGGTCGAGGCCGGGCGGCAGGCCGGCCTTCGGCCAGGCAACGAACCGGCGGGAGAGCCACTGGCCGCGCGACTGCGCGAGGTCGGGCGAGGCTGAACCCCTCACGCGTTCGAACTGTTACTGCTGCGGAGGCTGTTGGTAGGGCTGGGACTGGTAGGGCTGCTGGAACCCCTGGGGCTGCTGCGGCTGCTGTGCGGGCTGCGGCTGTGCGGGCGGCTGCGGCTGGGCGGCGGCCTGGGCGCGGGTGCGGGCGTCGTGGATCGACTGGGCGGTGGCGCCGGGCTCGCCCTCGGCGATCGGCGTGACGACCACGGCCGTTCCGTACGCGCACAGCTCGCTGAACGACTGGGCGATGTCGCCGGTGTCGAAGCGCATCGCGACGATCGCGTTCGCCCCGCGCTGGACGGCCTGCTGCCACATGCGCTCCATCACCTGCTGGCGCGACTCGTAGACCAGCTGCGTGTACTCGCTGATCTCGCCGCCGGCGAAGGAGCGGATGCCGGCCACGAAGTTGGCGCCGATGTTGACGCTGCGCACGGTCATACCCATGACCTCGCCGAGCACCGCCTCGATGCGGTAGCCGGGAAGGTCGTTCGTCGTCACGATCAGCATGGCCGGAGCATAGCGGCGCGGACGCCTACGAGGCAGGCTCCTCGATCACCGTTTCGCCTGCTCGCCGCGGCACCGTGCCGCCGCGCGTGAGTCTGGCCACGAGGGCGGCGACGTCGAGCTCCGCCGGCGCGGCGAAGACGAACTCGGCGTCCTCGGCGAACCGGGCGTCCACGAGCTCCAGCCCGGCGGCGATGAGGTCGGCCTGGAGGCGTCCGGCGTCGGCGTGTGCGACCGTCAGGGCGTACAGCGGCCGGACCACCGGCCGGACGCGACCGGCGGCGTCCAGGGCCTGCGACACGGACTCGGAGTAGGCGCGGACGAGCCCGCCCGTGCCGAGCAGGACGCCGCCGAAGTACCGCGCCACCACCGCCACCGCCTGGCTGACCCCGGCCCCGCGCAGCACCTCGAGCATCGGCATGCCGGCGGTTCCGGCGGGCTCGCCGTCGTCGGAGGAGCGCTCGACCGGCTGGGCGTCCGGCACCTCGACCACGAACGCCGAGCAGTGGTGCCGGGCGGCGGGGTGCGCGCGACGGACGTCCGCGACGACCGCACGCGCGGCGTCCTCGGAATCGACCCTGGCCAGCGTCGTGACGAAACGCGAGCGCTTGACCTCGAGCGACGTCTCCGCGCGGTAGTCGCGGGGTAGCCACAGGGTCATGGACGCCATCCTGGCAGACCCCGCCGCTTGGCTTATTGAGAACGATTCGCAGTAGGCTGCGGGCTCGTGTTACGGTCGGCTTGTTGAGAATCGTTCGCAGGAGGATTCGTGAAGAAGGTCGCACGCGCAACCGTCGTCCCCGTCGCACTCGCTCTGGCGCTGACGGGGTGCGCCGCACCCGGGGCCTCCACGAGCGCCCGGACGCCCGTCGTCGCCATCGCGACCACGACGCAGCTGGGCTCGATCGTCGGCGACATCACGGCCTGCGCCGGGGCCACCTCGGACACGATCATGGCCCCCGGCGTCGACCCGCACGAGTTCTCGCTGTCGTCCGACCAGGTGGCGGGCCTGACGCGGGCCAAGCTCGTGATCGCCAACGGGCTCGGGCTCGAGGCCGGCATGCAGACCGCACTGAACAACATCAAGGCCGACGGCGTCCGGGTCTACGAGGTTGCCCCCGACCTCCACCCGATGCCGTTCGCCGACCACGGCGACGAGGCGTCCGAGGACGCGGACCAGAAGCACGGCGCCTACGACCCGCACGTCTTCCTCGACGTCGCCCGCATGGCCAAGGGCGCGGAGAACATCGCCGGCCAACTCACCCAGGTGACCGGTGACGCGAAGTACACGTCCTGCGGGGCGACGGTGGCGTCCGAGCTGAGGAAGGTCGACGACCAGGTGCGGCAGACGCTGGCCGTGGTGCCGGAGGGCCGGCGGGTCCTGATCACCGACCACGACGCGTTCGGCTACTTCGCGGCCACCTACGGCTTCACGGTCGCCGGGGTCGCGGTGCCGGGCGGCTCGACGGACGCGGAGGCGTCCTCGGCGCAGCTGGCCAAGGTCGCGGCCGTGGTGAAGCAGTCGAAGGTGCCGGCGATCTTCAGCAACACCGCGGTCAACCCGGCGGTGGTCGAGGCGATCGCCAAGGAGTCCGGCGCGGACGTCAAGGTCGTGCCGCTCTTCGTCGACAGCGTGGGCGGGCCCGGCTCGGGCGCCGAGACATACTCCACCATGATGCTGAGCAACGCCTCGGCCATCGCGAACGCCCTGAAGTAGGAGACCGCCGTGCACTGGTTCGTCGAGCCGTTCCTGCTGGGGTTCCAGCAACGGGCCCTGATCGGCGGCCTCATCGCCGCGGTGATGTGCTCGGCCGTCGGCGTGTGGATGGTGCTGCGCGGCATGAGCTTCTTCGGGGACGCCTTCGTGCACGGCGTCCTGCCCGGCATCGCGGCGGCGGTGCTGTTCGACTTCTCCCCCTACCTGGGCGCGGCGGTCGCGGCCGTGATCATGGTGGGGGGCATCGAGTTCATCCACCGGCAGACCTCCCTGCGCGAGGACACCGCGATCGGCCTGCTGTTCGTCGGCATGATGGCGCTCGGGGTGGCGATCATCAGCCGGTCGCGCACCTTCACCGGCAGCCTCACCAGCATCCTGTTCGGGGACGCCTTCGGCGTCACCTGGTCGGACGTCGCCAGCGAGGCGGTGGTGGCGGCCCTGGTGCTGATCGGCTCGCTCGTCCTGTACCGGCCCCTGCTCACGCTCGCGTTCTCGCCGGCGAAGTCGGCGTCGCTGGGGATGCGTCCTCGGCTCACCCACGGCCTGCTGCTCGTCATGATCGCCGCGGCCGTCATCGGCAGCTTCCAGGCCGTCGGGACGCTGCTCGTCTTCGGCCTGCTGGTCGGTCCGCCCGCCACGGCCGCGCTCATCAGCCGGACGGTTCCCGTGATGTTCGCCACCTCGGTGGTGCTCGCCGGGGTGTCGGTATGGCTCGGGCTGCTGCTCAGCTACTACCTGGGCACGGCCGGTGCCGCGACGATCGCGCTGGTGGCGGTCGGGCTGTTCTTCATCGTCCTGCACGCGGTCTGGCTGCGCCGGTTCCTGCGGCGCCGCTCGGACGCCCGGTCGACCGCCGACACGGGCGCCCCCGCAGCCGAGGTGACGGCATGAGGACGCCGGCGCCCGAGTCCGCGTGGGCAGCCTGGTCGGACGCCGCCGGCGCCTCGGGGACCGCCGCCAACGGCGTCCCCCTCGCGGAGGCGACCGACCTGGTCGTCGCGTACGGCGGCAACGTGGCGGTGCGGGCGTCCACGTTCTCGATCCCGGCGCGCGGGGTGACCGCGATCATCGGGCCCAACGGCTCGGGCAAGTCGACGCTGCTGAACGCGCTGGCCGGGGTGATCGAGCCTCGGTCGGGGCGGCTGACCGTGCTGGGCGGGCCGCCCTCGGACGCCTTCCGCCGGGTCGCCTACGTGATGCAGTCGGTGCCGGTGCCGGAGTCGACGCCGGTGACCGTCCGCGAGGCGGTGGCGATGGGGCGCTACGCGACCCGCGGCTGGTTCGGACGCTTCACCCGCGAGGACCGCGAGCACGTCCGCGCCGCGATGGAGGTGCTCGACGTGGCCGACCTGGCGCGCCGCCACCTGGGCGAGCTCTCGGGCGGCCAGCGGCAGCGCGTGTACGTCGCACAGGGCATCGCGCAGGAGCACCAGGCGCTGCTGCTGGACGAGCCGCTCACCGGGCTCGACCTCGTCTCGGCGCGGACGATCGACAAGATCATCCACACCGAGCGGGAGCACGGGCACGGGGTCGTGCTGACCACGCACGACCTGGACGAGGCCCGCGCGGCCGACCACGTGATCCTCATGAACGGGCGGGTGCTGGCCTACGGGCCGCCGGCGCAGGTGCTCACCCGGCACAACCTGGAGACGGCGTACGGGCTGGGGTCGCTGCACGACTCGGGCGAGGTGTTCCTCGACGACCCGGCGCACCGGCACCCCGCCGTGGACGCCCTCGAACCTGCCAACCCCGAGCGGCGTCACACACACAAGCACTGACTCAGGCCCGCAGCAGCGGGAGCAGCGCGATGAACAGCGGCGCCAGGGTGCCCTCCGGCGCGTGCGGGTCGACCCAGCGGGCCTCGGCGATCTCGGACGCCGCCCGCTCCCCCGTCACCGGACGCCGATGGCGGTAGACGTCCGAGCGCAGCCAGTGGCCGGGCTCGTTCGCGGCGTCGGTGAGGTACGCCCCGACGAACTCGAGCTCCGCGGCGTCCAGGACGAGCCCGAGCTCCTCGTGCGCCTCGCGGACGGCGGTGGCGTCCGAACTCTCGCCGGGTTCGATCTTGCCGCCGGGCAGCATGAAGTGTTCGGTGCCCCGCTTGCGCACGGTCAGGACGCGGCCGGACCCGTCCGTGAGGATCAGCGCCGCGACCGTGAAGCCGGGGCCCTCGGGCGTCCGGCGGTGCGCGGCGGCGTCCGCGGACTCAGCCGGCGACGACACGGTTGGTGAGGCGTCCGATGCCCTCGATCTCGACGACGATCTCGTCGCCGGGCACCAGGTAGCGCGGGGGCTTGCGGGCGTGGCCGACGCCGCCGGGCGTGCCGGTGGCGATCATGTCGCCCGGGTTCAGCCGGATCATCGTCGACACGTACTGCACGAGGGCGACCGGATCGAAGACGAGGTCGGCGGTCGTGTCGTCCTGGACGACCTCGCCGTTGAGCGTCGCGCCGATCCGCAGCGCGGGCCGGACGCCGCCGGGCAGCTCGTCGGGGGTCACCAGCACGGGCCCGACGGGGGTCGAGGAGTCCCAGTTCTTGCCCTGGGTCCACTCGCGCGTCCGGAACTGCCAGTCGCGGCAGGACGCGTCGTTGAGCGCGGTGAAGCCGGCGATGGCGTCCGCCGCCTCCTGCTCGGACGCCCTCCGCACCGGCTTGCCGATGACGATCGTGAGCTCGGCCTCCCAGTCGAACTCGGCGGTCTCGTCGGGACGCACGATGTCGTCGGTCGCGCCGATCAGGCAGTCGGCCCACTTGGGGAACAGCGTCGGGTACTCGGGCACCGGACGGCCCATCTCCTCGATGTGCGTCTTGTAGTTGAGCCCGACGCAGACCACCTTGGACGGCCGCCCGACCAGGGGCGCGAACGTCGCCTCGGCCAGGGCGTAGGACGGCTCGGACGCCTTCGCCGCGGCCTCGGCCCAGCCCGGCCGAGCCAGGACGTCGCCGAGGTCGGCCGCTCCCAGATCGACGCCGACGGCGCCGTCCACGCGGACGGCCCGCGTGCCCTGGGCGGTGCGGATGGTCGCGAGCTTCATGGGTGCCTCCTCGTCGTGCCGTACGGCCCCAGCTTGCCCAACATCGCCGATGCACGGAAACTCGGGCCGGGCGCCGCGCGCCGGGTAGGGTGACAGACGGAACGCACCCCAAGACTTAAGGACCGCTCCATGACCCCGGCGCCGCGAGCAACGCTGCTCTTCGCCCGACTCTCCGCTCTCTTCACGCTGCTGACCGTCTCCGGCGGTGCGGTGGTGTGCGCGACCAAGTCGGGTTTCGACTGCCACTCCTGGCCGGGCTGCTACGTCGACCGCTTCGCCCCCGGGCCCGCCGACATCCCCGCGGCGCTCGCCGCCAACCCGGCGCTCGAGATGGTGCACCGGGTGATCGCGATGAGCACCGGCGGCCTGCTGATCGTGACGGCGATCCTGGTGCTGCGGCTGAAGACGCCGTTGCGGACCGTCAAGATCCTGCCCTGGATCTCCTGCCTCGCCGCAGGCGGGTCGGCGCTGTTCGGGCGCGCGGCAGTCCTCGGGCTGGGCGTGGACGCCACCGGCGCGGCGATCGACCTGCTCTGCGCCCTGGTCGCCATGAGCCTCACGCTGGTGACGGCGGTCGCCCTGGCGCGCGGCGGGCGGTTCACGCTCGGACCGGTCGCCTGCCCGGCGCTGCTGTCGTCGACCCTGCTGATCCTGATGTACGTGTCGGGGCAGTTCGCTGCGGGCAACCGCTCGTTCACCCGCTGCATGAGCTGGCCGATCCTGTGGCTCGCCCACGACGACGACTGGTTCCTCCAGCTGGTGCGCACCGGTTTCGCGGCCGCCGCGGCGGTCGTCCTGGTCGTCGCGATCCGGGCCGCGCTCGTGCGCGGCGTCGCCCGCGGCACCGCCCTCGTCCTCGCGGGCCTGCTCGTCGCCGTCCTCGCGCTGGGCGTTGCCTACCGCGCCTCGGACGCCGACGGCGGCGTCCTGGGCATCGCGTTCTCGCTGGCCAGCGTCGGCGTCCTGTGGACCACGCTGCTGCTCGGGGCCCGCGCCTCTCTGCGGGCGCCCGCCACCGAGCCCGCTCCCGAGCTGGTCCACGCCTGACCGAACGCCGGCCCGCGTAGGCCAGAATGTGCCGCGTGATCATCGCGGCCGCCGACGGCTCCTCGCTCGCCAACCCAGGCCCCTCGGGCTGGGCCTGGTACATCGACGACGACCGCTGGGCCGCCGGCGGCTGGGCGCACGGCACCAACAACATGGGCGAGCTGATGGCCGTCCTCGACCTGCTGCGGCAGACTGCGGACGACCCGCAGGAGCTGACGATCCTGTGCGACAGCCAGTACGTGGTGAACGCGCTGACCAAGTGGCTGCCGGGCTGGAAGCGGAAGGGCTGGCGCAAAGCCGACGGCAACCCGGTGATGAACGTCGATCTGCTCAAAGACCTCGACGGCGCCCTGCACGGCCGCAAGGTCGCGTTCGAGTGGGTCAAGGGCCACGCGGGGCACGCCCTGAACGAGGCGGCGGACGTCCGCGCCCGGGCCGCCGCCACCGCCTACCGCGACGGCAAGCCCGTCGACCGCGGCCCCGGCTATCGCCCCGGACGCGCCCCGCAGAAGGCGCCCTCGCGCACCTACGCGCCCGCGCCGCCCGAACAGCACCTGTTCAGCGAGCCCGACCCGGCCGAGCATCCAGTGGTTGCGCTGCAGCGCTCGCTGTGGGAGGCCGAGGTCCGCACCTCGCCCGAGCGCCTGGACGCCCTCCTGCACCCCAAGTTCGCCCTGCACGACGCGAAGGGCCGCGTGTCCGGCAAGGGCCGGACGATGGCCGGGGCAGCCCTGCCGGTGGACGAAACGCCCGAGCTGGAGCTGATCGCGGTCGAGGAACTGGCCCCGTGGGTCGTCCTGCTGCGCTGGCGCGAACGAACGCCCGACGCGGTGACGCTGCGGGCGTCCGTCTGGATCAAGAACGGCGAGACCTGGCGGCTGCGCTTCGAGCAGGGCACGCCGGTCGCCTGACCCCCGGCCGACCCGCGCCAACGGCGTCCGAGCCGACCCTGGCGCGCGCCTAGGATCGTGCCCATGCCCAGACCGGACGCCCGCGGACGCCGCCGCCTGGACGCCGGGACCCGCCGCGAGGCGATCGTCGCCGCGGCCCGGGCGGCGTTCGCCGAGGAGCCCTACGACGACGTGTCGGTCGCGGCCCTGGCGGCGCGGGCGGGAACGTCCGAGGCGCTGGTCTACCACTACTTCGAGTCGAAGGGACGCCTCTACGCCTCGGTGCTGCAGGCCGAGCTGGACGAGCTCAGCGCCCGGCAGCTGGCCGCGGACGCCGCCCTTCCGGCCGGCACCTCGCGGCGCGACCGGGTGCGGACGGCGCTGGAGATCCACCTCGACCACGTCCAGGGCGCCAGCGCCGTGTGGGCCCGGCACCTGCTCGGGGCGCCGGAGACCCAGGAGGCGCTGACCGTCCGGCGGCGTTTCCGCCACGACTACGCCGAACGGATGGCCGAGCTGCTCGGGCTGCGTCCCTGGCCGCGGCACGAGTACGCCCTCAGCGGCTTCCTCGGGTTCGTCGACGGGGCGTCCCTGCGCTGGCGGACTCGCGGCTGCCCGGACGAGGAACGCGCCCCCCTCCTGGACGCCGCCCTCGGCGCGCTCGAGGGTGCCCTGGGCGACTGGGGCGGCTGACGACTTCTGCCATCGATGTTGCAAGTTCGCCGTTGCAGCGACGGACCTGCCACACCGATGCGGCAGGGCCCGCATGGCACCATGTAGGGCGTGCCACACGTCGACACCGTGCTCGCGGACCGCTACCGGCTCCTCGCGCGCATCGGTTCCGGCGCCACCGGCGAGGTGTGGCGGGCCACCGACGAACGGCTCCGGCGTCCGGTCGCGGTCAAGATCGTCGACCTGGCGCTGCCGCACCGCGATCCGGGCATCGTCGCCCGCTTCCAGCGCGAGCGGCAGGCGTCCGCAGCGGTGCACAGCCCCTTCATCGCCCAGGTCTACGACAGCGGCCAGGACGGCCAGCTGCTCTTCATCGTCATGGAGCTGCTGTCCGGGCCCGGCCTGGCCGACCTGCTGGCCACCGAAGGGCCGCTGAGCTTCGATCGCGGGCTGCCGCTCGCCGCGCAGATCGCCACCGGCCTGGCGGACGCCCACGCCGCCGGCATCGTCCACCGCGACCTGAAGCCGGCCAACGTCGTCCTCAACGAGGGCGTGGCCAAGATCGTCGACTTCGGCATCGTCCGGTTCACCGAGACCGGCGACCAGACGCTGACCGCCGCGTCCACGGTGGCCGGGACGGCGTCCTACATGTCGCCGGAGCAGGCGTCCGGGCGCGAGGTCACGTCGGCGACCGACCTGTACTCCTTCGGCTGCCTGCTGTTCGCCATGTTCACCGGACGCCCCCCGTTCGGCGGCACCACGTCGTTCGAGCAGGCGTCGGCGCACGTGCAGCAGAGCGCGCCCGACTTCGGGCAACGGCGTCCGGACGCCCCGCCGGCGCTCTCGGCGCTCGTGTCGCGCCTGATGGCCAAGGACCCCGCCGCACGCCCGGACGCCGCCGTCGTGGCCCGCACGCTGGACGCCCTCGCCGAGGGGCTCGCGGTCGAGCCGGGGATGCCGGTCACGGCCGTCCTGCCCGCGGTGACGGACGCCGCCGCGACCACGCCGATGGCGGCCGTGCCCGTGGCGCCCGTTCCGGTGACCGCGGCTCCGGTGACCGCGGTACCGGAGCCGGCCCCTGCCGAGCGCCGCCGCGGGTCGGCCCTGCCCTGGCTGGTCACTGCCGCCCTGGCCGTCGCGGCCGCCGTGGTCGCGTGGACGGTCTACTCGCAGTGGGCGGCCTCCCCCACCCCGACGCCCACGACGCCGGTGGCCACGCTCACGACCGCGCCGACGACCGCGACCACGCCGTCGCTGACCACGACCCCGACCCGGACGCCGACGGCGACCCCGACGACCCCCACGCCGACGAGCGTGGCGCCCACCACCCCGACCCCGACCACCACGACGACCACGCACACGCCCACCCGGACGCCCTCCCCGACACAGAACACGCCGCGTCCGTCGCCGACGCCCACGGGGTAGGCCCCCTTCCGGTAACTTTGGGCAGAGTTGCATCAACGACGCCGCAAGGAGACCTCAATGGCCGACGCATTCACCCGAGGCACCGTCACCGGCTACCGCTGCGCCACCTGCGGCGCCGAGGTGCCGATCGACGCCCTGGAGCCCTTCAAGTGCCCGGGGGCGCCCAGGGACAGCCACCACGTCCTCCACCCCGTGGTGTCCGGCCCCGATCCCGAGCTGATCGACGACGCGAACCCCTTCGTGCGCTACGGCCGCTCTCTCGCCTGGTGGGCGTTCGCCCAGGCCAAGGGCATGTCCGAGGAGCAGTGCATTGCCCTGACCCGCGAGGTCGCCGACGGCTTCTTCATGACCCCGACCGCGCAGAACGACCTGCTGTCGGACCGCCTCGGCGCCGAGGTGTGGGTGAAGAACGAGACCGGCCAGCTCGGCGGCAGCCACAAGGCCCGCCACCTCGTGACGATCCTGTTGCACCTGCGCGCCGCCGAGGAGCTGGGGCTGCTCGACCGCGACGCGCGGCGTCCGCTGGCCATCGCGTCCTGCGGCAACGCGGCGATCGCGGCGTCCACGCTGGCGAAGGCGGCCGGCTGGCCCATCCAGGTCTACGTGCCGAACATCGAGGGCGGCCCGGTCATCGACACCCTCAACGGGCTGGGCGCGGAGATCAACCGCTGCCCACGCCGTGAGGGCGAGGCCGGCGACCCGGCGGTGCTGCGGTTCCGCGAGGCGGTCGCCGCCGGTGCGATTCCGTTCAGCGTGCAGGGCCCCGAGAACGGGCTGTGCCTCGACGGCGGACGCACCATCGGCTGGGAGCTGCGCGACGCCGTTCCGGCGCCGGCCCGCGTGCTCATCCAGGTCGGCGGCGGGGCGTTCGCGGCGTGCATGGGCTGGGGTTTGGGGCCGGTGTACGAGCTCGACACCGTCCAGACCGAGGGCGGCGCGCCGCTCGACCGCGCCTGGCATCGTGCGTCCGGCGTGGACGCCGACGAGCTCGGACGCCGTTGGTCCGACTTCATGACGCCCTGGGACGACCCGCACTCGCTCGCGGACGGCATCCTCGACGACGAGACCTACGACTGGCAGGCCGACTTCGAGGTCATGCGCGCCTCCGCCGGGAAGACGATCGTCGTCAGCGAGGACGCCGTCGGGGCCGCCTGGGCCCTGGCCAAGGAGACCGGCGTCAACGTCAGCCCCACCGGTTCGGCCGGCCTCGCCGGACTGCTACCCACGGCGTCCGGGCCCTCGGTGAAGCCGGGCGAGCGGGTCGCCATCGTGTTCTCGGGAGTGTTCCGGGGCTGAGTTCTCCCGGGCTTACTGCCCTTCTTCTCGCGGCCCTGCGCCCGCGGCTTCCACGCCGTCGGCCAGGGCCGTGAGACTGTCGACGTAGCCCGGCCAGTCGTAGCCGGCCGGGATGTTGTCATTGCCCTCCTGCAGCCCTGTTGCGCCGTCGATCCCCTCGCGGAGGATGTCGGCGTGGCCCGCGTGCCGGCTGACGTCGGTGATCACGTGCACCAGCACGCGGAGCAGCGTGGGGTGCCTCCGATCCGCCGGCCACCAGGGAACCTCGCCCACGGCGTCCAGCTCGAGCGTCTCAATGGTGGCGTCCGCATGGGCGGCGCAGCGCGCGTACAGGTCGCGAATGTCGTCGGGGGTCTCGGACGCCGTCGCGTACAGATCCGCGTTGGGATCGTCGTCGTCACCCCACGCCTCGTCGGGGCTGGGGCGTCCGAACACCGAGCCGAAGTAGCCCGCCTGGACGAGCGCCACGTGCTTGGCCAGGCCGAGCAGGTTCGTGCCGCTCGGCGTCCGGGGCAACCGCAGATCGCGCTCGGACAGCCCCTCCAGCTTCCACAGCAGCGCCTCCCGCGTACGGCGCAGGTAATGGTGCAACACGGCCTTGTCGTCCATGACCGAACGGTAGACCCGACTTGACGATTCGCCCTGACCCCCCGGCCTCGGCAGCACCGCCCGGGCGGCCTTCACCCCCGCGGCAGGTCGGCATGTTCTCGAGCAGGGCGAATTACTGCGTATACGCAGACTCCCTAGTCAAGGCTAGGATCTTCAAGTCCGATGCTGCGTATAGGCAGCACCTTGTCACCGTTGCTGGCAGTTCGCCCCCCTGAGGGCAGTTCGCCCCCCGGATTCGCGGGGCAGACTGCCTCCAAGAGGGCGAGCTGCCTTGAAGGGGGCAGCTTGCCTCGAAGGGGGCGGATGCGTCCGGGCCCGTCGCACGCCAGGAACATGGGACCAGGGAGAGGGCGACATGCCAGAGTCAGGGGACCACCTGGATTGCCAGTCATGGGACCACCTGGATGGCCAATCATGGGACCACCCGATACGCGGCCAGGGAGCTGAGCTGGGACCCTGCCGGAGACGGGCAATGCCCCAGGGGCATCCGCACCGAGACCCGGGCAAGGGCCGAGAAACCCAGGGGTGACCCGATCCCGGAGAGCCGAACGGCGCCCACGGCGTCCGTCACCCCTCGTAGGCTTGGAGAAGCCCGGCGTCCCGGGATCCCCACCGCGAGGAGCCATGCGATGCCCGAGCCCACGCCGTGCCGGTGCATGACCCGGCGCGGTCTGCTGCTCGGCACGGGGACCCTGCTCCTCACAGCCTGCGCGTCACCCGGCCCAAAGCCCGACTCGACGCCGACGGCGTCCCAGACCTCGACGAGCCCACAGACCGAAAGCACGCCGACAGCGTCCGGCATGACGACGAACTCACCCAGCCCGACGCCCACACAACTGGCCCTGCCCACCCGGGACGACATCGTCGCCCGCTTCCAAGGACGCAAACCCACCCAGTGGGGCATGGAGGTCACGGGAGTGGTCACGCGCACGCCGGGTCCGGCCGTCGCGCTGACCCTGGACGCCTGCGGCGGTCCGAACGGGAGCAAGGTCGACACCGAACTGGTCGACTTCCTGATCGCCGAGCGGTTCCCCGCCGCCCTGTTCCTCAACCGGCGCTGGATCGAGGCCAACCGCACCACCTTCGACAAGCTCGCGGCCAACGACCAGTTCACCATCGGCAACCACGGCACGCGCCACATGCCCCTCTCGGTCACCGGCAAGTCGGCCTACGGCGAGCAGGGCACGGCCAACGCGGGTGAGGTCTACGACGAGGTCGCCGGCAATCACCTGTTCCTGACCGAACTGCTCGGACGCCCCCCGCGGTTCTTCCGCACCGGCACGGCCTGGTACGACGAGGTGGCGGTCGAGATCGTGCGGGCGCTGGGCGAGATCCCGATCGGCTTCGACGTCAACGCGGACGCCGGCGCGACCTACCCCAAGGCCACGGTCGTCAGCGAGACCGAGAGGGCCACCAAGGGCTCCATCGTCATCGGCCACTTCAACCAACCGAAGGGGTCGACGTTCGAGGGGCTCTCGGTGGCCCTGCCCGCCCTGCGGGATCGCGGCCTGACGTTCGCCAGGCTCGACGACCTCGCGGTCAGCTGATCAGGGCTGGACGGTCCACTCCGGCGGCTCGTCGGTGCCGGCCTCCTCGTCGGCGTCGGCGTCCTCCTTCGTCTTCTGGACGATGCCGGACGCGTGGTGCACCGGGGCGTAGACGGTGTACAGCTGCATCGGCTCGTCGCCGATGTTCGTGACGTTGTGCCACGTGCCCGCCGGCACGAAGATCGCCCAGCCGTCCTCGACCTCCTGGGTGAAGTCGAGTTCCTTCTCCGACTTCCCCATCTGGACGCGGCCCTTGCCGGCGTCCAGGCGCAGGAACTGGTCGGTCTCGGGGTGCACCTCGAGCCCGACGTCGCCACCCACCGGAATCGACATCAGCGTGAGCTGCAGGTACTTCCCGGTCCAGGCGACCGTGCGGTAGTTGGTGTTGTCGACCGTGGCCGTCTCCAGGTCGAACGACTGGGGCTTGGGCCCGATGTCCTTGATCGTCATGGTGGCTCCTTTCTGAAAGCCCCAATCTAGCGACAGTGCCCTCACCAGGCACGTCAGCGCGGACGCCGCTGCCAGTAGCCCTGCCGCAGGGTCGTGGAGAAGCCGAGCTCGTCGTTGATCGCGAGCATCCAGGCGTTCTCCTCGGCGTTGTCAGTGGTGACGAAACGCAGGGCGGGGAAGGCGTCCCGCGCCTGAACGAGGTTGGCCAGCTTCAGCCACCTCCCGAGCCCCCGGCCCCGGCGCGCGGGCAGCACGAGCGTGTCGCCCTGGCGTCCGATCTGCCCACCGGGGACGAACAGCTCCGTGTACCCGGCCGGTTCCCCGTCGGACGCCAGCGCGATGGCCCCGACGAGGGTGCGTCCTGCGCGTTCCTGCATCGACTCGTACTCGCTCAGTCGCGCGTCGTCCCAGGTCTGCGGCTCGAACTCGATGCCCCCCGACGGGATCTCGGCGACCATCGCGCCGGCCAGCGTCGCGAAGGCGGCCCGGTGCTCGGGCGGGACGCGGCCCGTCCAGGTCACCACCTGGTAGCCCTCGGACGCCGCCGCCGCGAGTCGGGCGTCCAGGTCGGGGAGGGCGGCCAGGTCGGCGAGCTGGTAGCGGTAGATCTGCTCGAGGGAGAAGCCGCGTCCGAGAAGCGCGGCCGAGTCGGGGCCGGCAGGATCGGCTCCCCCGACGCCCGACGTCGGGACCAGAGAGCCCGGCTCGCACGGCACCTCGACGAGCAGCCAGTTGCGGGACACCTCGTCCGCGTGGCTCTCGAGCGCATCGAGGAAGGCCTCGGCGACGGCGCGACGGCCGGCGTCCGGCAGGTCGGGATCGGCGGCCCAGTTGCCCTCGATCATCGTGAGCGACTCCAACTGCGGCAGCCACCAGGTGGCCCGGCCGACGAGGCGTCCGCCGTCGTGGGCGACCAGGTTCACAACCTTCTCGTTGGTGTTCCCGCGATAGAGGGCCAAGGCCTCGGCGTAGGCCAGCGCGACCGCGGGCGTCCCGTAGTACAGCGTGCGGACGCGGTTGGTGAGATCGACCGCCGCGCGGAAGGCCGAGCCGACCGGGGTGTCCTCGCCGGCGGACGCGGGCAGGACGAGTGGGGTGACGATGACGTCCATGGGTTCTCCTGATAGCGAGCCGATCAGGATAGCGCTACCCGCCGGCGCGCTCGAAGGCGCCGGTGACCTCGTAGCCCCCGGAGGGATCGGCGTACGAGCCCTGGACGACCGCGGGCGTGCCGGTGAACGTCCAGACGCCGCCGTCGTCGCAGCGGCCGGAGGTGATGTGCTCGAGCCAGGTACCGTCCGGGCGGCGGGTCACGTTGCCCCCGCAGGTCTTCGATGCGGACGCCGTGTCGGCGTAGGCGATCGTCCCCCGGTCGCCGTCGAACGTCAGCGTCACCGACCAGACGCGGGGCGTGACCGCGCCGGCCTGCCGGGCGAGGCCGGAGTAGGTGCCGGCCCAGCCGACGTCCGGCGTCGTCGGAGCCGCCGACGGCGTCCCCGGGGTGGACGCCGCTGGCCGGCTGGGGTTCGTCGAGACCGACGCCGCAGGGCCCGACGGGACAGCCGGGCCGGACTGAGGGCGTCCCGACGAAACCAGCTGCCAGCCGGCGGCCACCACGATCAATCCGGTGGCCACTCCGGCCAGGACCGGCAGCACGGGCAAGCCGCGGCGACCCCCGGTCGGCGAGCCGTTCTGTGTCATCGGTCCTTCCGGGTCCAGGGGGCGATCAGCCGACCGTACGGTCGAGGAACGCCAGCACGTCGGCGGTGACCTCGTCGCGGTTGATCTCGTTGAGCAGCTCGTGGCGTGCCTGCGGGTAGAGCCGGACGCTCACGTCGGCGACGCCCGCGTCGCGGTAGCGCTCCCCCACGACCTGCGGGCCGGCGGCGCCGGGCCCGGCGACAGGGTCGGAGTCCCCCGAGATGATCAGGATCGGCAGGTCGGGGCGGATGTGCGCGATTTCGGCGGGGTCGGCGGCCCGCAACAGGGTCTGGATGCCGCGGAACGGCTCGGCCTGCCATCCGCAGCCGGGGTCGGCGACGTACTTGTCGACCTCGGCCTCGTCGCGCGAGAGCCACTCGAAGCCCGTGCGGTTCTCGAAGGGGGCGTTGAACGAGGTGAGGTCGGCGGGGGCGTCCGAGTCGAGCATCGCGACCAGGCCCGACACCTCAGTCGACCCGCAGAGGACGGCGGCGTCCACGTCGGCGGAGTGGTCGAGCAGGTACTGCTGGGACGCGAACGAGCCCATCGAGTGGCCGAACAGGGCGATCTTGACGCCCGGGTGCGCGGCGCGGATGTAGGCGTTCAGCCGGTCGAGATCGTCGACCCAGCCGGGCCAGCCGTCCGGGCCCCAGTGCCCGTACTGACCCTGCGCGGTGCGGCCGGAGCCGCGGCCGTCGGGTGCGTAGACGAGGTAGCCGGACGCCGTGAGGGCCTCGGCGAAGCGGCGGTAGCGGGCGGCGTGCTCACCGAGGCCGTGCTGGACCTGGACGATGGCACGCGGGGCCGTCTCCGGCGCCCAGCGGTAGACCTGGAGTTCGATGCCGTCCCGCGTGGGGACGATGACGGTGCTTTCCTGCATGGTTCGAGCCTGGCACCGTCGACGGGGGCTGCGCCACCCCGGCGCTGATGCGCTACTGCTCCTCGACCTCGGTGAGGTCAACCACGACGTCGTGGGAGAGGGCCTCGATCGCCTGCTGGACGGCCTCCGCGGTGACGTTGAGCGGCAGCCAGACGTCGGCGTCCGCCTCGAAGATCACCCCGTCGCCCATCGGGGCGTCGCGCGTCTGGGTCGTCAGGCTGACGATCGTCGCGCCGAGCGACGACAGCGCCCCGGAGACCTCGCGGACGATGCCCGGCCGGTCCTTCCCGAGGACCGCCACGTGCAGCGACTCGCCGGCCGCGAGCGGCGCCGCTCGGTCGGCCGGGGTGAACGTGACCTCGAGGACGCCGCCCTCGGCCAGAGCGTTCGCCGTCTGCTCCAGGGTCGCCACCTGGGCGTCCGGGACCTCCACCAGGACGACGCCGGCGAACGTGCCGGCGACGCGTCCGAGTTGCGATTCGAGCCAGTTGCCGCCCGCCTCGACGACCGCGGCCGACAACGCCGTGACCAGCCCAGGACGGTCGTTGCCGACCACCGTCAAAACCAGCTTCGCCATGGCCTGAGCCTACTCGTGGCGGCCCTGCGAGGGGGCGGGGACGACGGCCTCGAGCAGGCGGAGTTGCGGCGTCCGACTGGGCTCGACGATGCCGTGCTGGGTGACGATCGCGTCAATGAGGTCGGCGGGGGTGACGTCGAAGGCGGGGTTGTGGGCGCGGGCGCCCGCCGGGGCGATCGGCAGGCCCGCGAACGTGGTGACCTCGGCGGCGTCCCGCTCCTCGATCGGGATGTGGTCGCCGTCCGGGGTGGCCAGGTCGACGGTCGAGGCCGGGGCGGCGACGACGAACGGGACGCCCGCCCGTGCGCAGGCCAGCGCGAGCGCCACTGTGCCGACCTTGTTGGCGGTGTCGCCGTTGGCGGCGATGCGGTCGGCGCCGACGACGACGGCGTCCACGAGGCCGCGCAGGATCGTCGAGGACGCCGCCCCGTCGGGCTGGACGAGGTGCGGGATCTTGTCGCGGGTCAGCTCCCAGGAGGTCAGCCGGGCGCCCTGGAGCAGCGGGCGGGTCTCGTCGGCGTAGGCGAGCTCGAGGCGTCCGCGGACGTGCAGTTCGTGGACGATGCCGTAGGCCGTCCCCCAGCCGCAGGTGGCCAGGGCGCCGGAGTTGCAGTGGGTGAGGACGCGCAGGCGGTCGCGTCCGGAGCGGGCCAGCAGCCAGTCGGCGCCCAGCCGGGAGAGGGCGCGGTTGGCGGCTTCGTCCTGGGCGGCGAGCGCCTGGGCAGCGGTGGCGACGGCCCTGTGACCCTGGGCCGCCAGAGGACGCACCTGCTCGACGCCCCACGCGAGGTTGACCGCCGTCGGGCGGGCGTCCCGCACCTGCTCGATCGCGGACGCCAGCCGCGCGGCGTCCCAGTTCTCGGTCTCGGCCTGCGCGACCGCGAGCGCGACGCCGAACGCGCCGCACGCCCCGAGCAGCGGCGCGCCGCGGACGGCGAGCCGTCGGATGGCCGCGACGAGGGCGTCCGTGGTGGTGACGTCGAGCCAGACCTCCTCCGCGGGCAGCCGGGTCTGGTCGAGCAGTCGCAGGGTGGGCGGGTCGTCGAGCCACTCGAACGCGTGGAAGGTGGGGGCGTCCGGGCTCATCGGTTTGGCCTGCCGGGCGGGGTGGCCGTCAGGCCCAGCTGCCCTCGACGACGATCGGGGGCCCGACCGGGGCGGCCTCGCAGTAGCGCAGCCAGGCAGGACGCACCCGATAGATCGTGAACAGCTCGTTAACCGGAGGACGTGCCGGGAACTGCTCGGCGTAGAGCGCCGAGAACTGCTGGCGCTCCTCGCCGGTCAGCAGCTCGGCCTCGCCCTCGACCTGGACCGACACGCGGCCCCCCCAGCCCACGACGATCGCGACCCGTGCGTTGTGGGCCAGGTTGTCGACCTTGCGCGCCTCGGACTTGGTGTCGAAGACGAGATCGCCCTCGTCCGTCACCGCCATCTCGACCAGCGCCGCCTCGGGGGCTCCTGCGGGGCTCACCGTGGCGACCACCGCCTGCCGGAACGTGCGGACGAAGTCGGCGAACTCGGTGGGTGAGATCAGTTCCTTGGCCATGAGCGGCAGCTTAGGACGCCGGGGCGTCCGGGGTGGTCGCTTCGCGAGGGGTGACGCCGGTTCCGGGCGGGGTCAGGACGCACCCGAGATGACGCGCCTGATCTGGCGCGTCGGTTGACGGAAACCGTCGTCCCAGGCGCGCTGCCAGTCGTCCGGGGCCAGGGCCTCGCGGGTGGCCGCGTGGAGGTCCGCGGACGGGAGCGGACGCCCGCCGATCGCCAGCGGGTGGGCCGGCCCCGCGAGGGCCGCGGAGGCGCCGAGGAGGGCGACGGCGGACCGTGGGCGTCCATTGTGCGCGTGAAGGATGGCCAGCGCGGCCAGGGTGTCGGACTGGACCCTCGGGATCGCGAGGGCCCACTGCCGGGCGAGCGCCTCGACCAGCAGCGGCTCCGCCTCCTGGTCGCGGCCGAGCAGCAGCAGGGGCTCCCCGTGCTTGGCGAGCACGGCGCCGATGTCGGGCCGGGGCCCGCGTGCGCCGAGCAGGTCGGCGGCGGCGGGCGTAGTGGTCGCATGCGTCCTCGAGGTCGCCGGTCCAGCGGGCGTGCTCGCCCGCCAGGAAGGCGGCGACGCCGAGGCCGAAGGGCTGATCGAGGCGCGCATGTACCTGGGTGACCTCGTCGAGGAACCGGGCGGCGAGATCGGCGCGGTCCCGAGCCATCGCCGTCAGCAGGCACGCGCCCAGCAGGGTCGCGAGGCTGAGACCGTTCGGGTCCTCGGCGCGGACCACCGAGACATGGCCGGGCAGGGCGTCGAGGTCGCCGCCCTCGACGGCGATGCAAAGACACTCCAGGAAGCTCGCCTCGAGCGGCATGGAGGCGGGGATCGACGCCCGGCGGCAGCACTCGGCGCATCGTTCGGCGTCCCCGTCGATCAGCGAGAGCAGCGCGTCGGTGAGGTCCACGGCGGCACGGGTCGGCTCGTCGGCGTCCGCGCGATGGCTCTGCAACAGGTCGAGCAGGCCGCGCGCGGCCGCGGACTGCCTGCCAGACCACCAGAACCAGACCGGGGCGGTGACGATGCCCGCCGCCTGGCGCAAGTCCCGGGCGGCGACGGCGCGGGTGCACGCCGCCACCAGGTGGGGCGTCTCGACCTCGAGTAGCCGCAGCCAGCGCGACCGGTCGGGTCCGCTCATCGCCTCGCGGCCGGCGCTGGCGAGAGTGTGGAACCAGCTCCGGTGGCGGGCGCGAGTCTCATCGGCTTCCCCGGACGCCCACAGCTCGGCCTCGGCGTACGCGCGCATGACCTCGAGCAACCGCAGCCTGGGCTCACCGGATCGGGCGCGGTCGACGAGCACGAGGTGTTGCTCGACGAGTTCGGCGATGCCCTCGCGGTCGGGGTCCTGGGCGACCTCGGCCCCGGCCCGCAGCGAGGCGCCGTCGGCGAACACCGACAGTCGGGCGAGCACCGCGCGTGCGTGGGGCGACAGCAGATCGGCGCTCCAGGCGACCGCTCGCTCCATGGTGGCCTGCCGGGCGGGGCCGGCGCGGCGTCCGGCCCCGAACGAGGCCAGGCCCCGGTCGAGGCTGGCCAGGATCTCGTCCAGGCTGAACAGCCCCGCCCGCCTGGCCACCAGTTCCAGCGCCAGCGGCAGGCCGTCCAGCCGGCGGCAGAGCGCGGCGACGGCGTCCCGGTTGTCGTCGTCGAGGACGAAGCTCGGCTCGATGTCCCGGACCCGGGAGACGAACAGGCGCACCGCGGGCGACACGTCGACCTCGGCGTCCCCGGCCCAGGCTGGGGGCAGTGCGAGCGGAGGGATGAAGAACTCGTGCTCGCCCTGGCCGCGCAGGGCCGCCCGCCCGGTGGTCAGCACGGTGAGCGAAGGGCCACAACGCTCGCGCAGCGCGCTCACGAAGGTCGCGATCGTGGGCAGGTGCTCGATGTTGTCCAGGACGAGCAGCGCCGATCGGTTCTGCAGCAGCGCCGCCAGGGCGTCCACGCTGTCGACCGAGCTGGACGCCCCGAGGGCCCGCGCGCATGCAGCGGGCACGCCGGCGTCGGTCTCGACCTCGGCCAGGTGGACCCACAGGACCCCGTCGGGGAACCTGGCCGCCGTCGCCTGCGCCACCGCCAGGGCGAGGGTGGTCTTCCCCACGCCCGGCGGACCGGTCAGCGTCAGGAGGGTCCCCGGCGTCAGCAGCCCGATCGCCGTAGCCAGCTCCTGATCGCGTCCGATGAGCTCGACGAGCGGGGCGGGAGGTGGCGGCGTACGCGGGCCGTGGAGCGTGGTGGGTTCCGCCGGCGGCTGGGCTCCCGGCTGGGCGCCCGTGCGCGCGTCAAGCGGGACCGCAGGCGGCAGGCCCCGGGCCGCCCGGAGGAAGTCCTCGCGGTCGGCGTCCGAGATTCCCAGGACGGACGCCAGGTGCTCGGCCAGCGCGCGCGACGGTCTCAGGTCGCCGGACTCGATGCGCCGGATCGTGCCGACCGAGCAGTAGGACGCCGCGGCGAGCTCGCGCTGGGTCAGGTCGCTGCTACGCCGGAGCCGCCGGACCAGCTCGCCGAACGGCTCCCCCGTGACCGCCACGCTAGGCACGGCCTCCCCCGGCCGGAGCAGCAGGTGACATCACGCCACACGGGGGACCCATACCCCGGGGACCCGGTGGTGACGCGCATGGTGACGCTCAGCGCCCTTAGCGGGGGGATGCGGGGGGCTCGTACGGTCCTCGCATGACCACCACCGCACTCAGCCCGCGCCACCTGAGTGCGCGCGAGCCGATCTCATGGGCCCGGATCGTCGAGAGCCCGCTCGTGACCTCGGCGCGGGCCTGGTTCGCCCGCGTCGGGGGCGCGATGAATCGCCTCGCCGGCTCGATGGAAAGCGCCGAGGACCAGCGCATGTCCCCCACCAGCATCGGCGGCCTCCAGGACCTGAACCTGCACTCGCACATCCGGTGACAGGTCTGTCGGCTCCAAGTCGGGGATGATGTCGCCCGTGACGGTTTCCCCTGGCTCGCAGCCGACCGGACCCGCGGCGTCCGCTCTCGAGATCATGCTGGAACGCGCCCGGGCGGGGCTGAACCGCCTGACGCCCCAGCAGGCGCGCGCGGCGCAGTTGGCGGGGGCCCTGCTGATCGACACCCGGACTCTGGAGCAGCGCACCGAGATCGGCGACCTGCCCGGCGCGATCTGCATCGACCGGACCGTCCTCGAGTGGCGCCTCGACCCCGGCGGACGGTTCACCATTCCCGAGCTGATCAGCCCGGACGCCCTCGTCATCGTCGTCTGCCGGCAGGGCTTCAGCAGCTCGCTGGCGGCGGCGTCCCTTCAGGCGATCGGACTACCTCGCGCCACCGACATCATCGGCGGCGTCGAGGCCTGGATCGCCGCCGGCCTTCCCCTCTCGGACGCCCCCGCGGACGTCCGGCGTTAGGCGCTCGGGGTCGGATGCCCGGCGGACGTTTGACATCCTCCGGACAAGGCCGATCGCGTCGAACGACCTTCTGCGACCGCTCAGGCGGAACGAAGTGGCTGAATGGCGTTCAGCTTCTCGCCGAGCGCGTCCAGCTCGACTTCCAGGTCGTAGCGGGACTGCAGGTTGAGCCAGAACTGGCTGTCGATCGCAAAGTAGCGACCGAGCCGGAGAGCCGTATCGGCCGTGATGCGACGTGTCCCATGGACGATCTCGTTGATCCGTCGAGGCGGGACTCCGATCGCTAGGGCCAGCTTGTTCTGGGTGATCCCGAACCCCTTGATGAAGTCCTCCATGAGCACCTCACCGGGGTGAACAGGGGGCAGCTTTTCAGTGGTAGTCAACGAGTTCGACATCTTCTGCACCTCCTTCTGTCCAGGTGAAACAGATCCTCCACTGGTCGTTGACGCGGATGCTGTACTGCCCCCTCCGATTCCCCTTCAGCGCCTCGAGGCGGTTGCCCGGGGGGACCCTCAGGGAGTCAAGGAATCGTGCGGCATCCAGGTGCGCCAGCTTGCGCAGAGCGGTCTGCTGAACGCGAGGGTCGATCGACGGCACCCGCTCCCGGCGCCACAGGCGCTCGGTCGCCCGGTCGGCGAAGGACCTGATCACGACGATAGCATAACGAATCGCGTCAATAACGCTACACGTTAAACCTGAACTCCACCACGTCGCCGTCGGCCATGACGTAGTCCTTGCCCTCCAGGCGCATCTTGCCGGCCGCCTTGGCGGCGGCCTCGGACCCGTACTCGACGAGGTCGTCGTACGAGACGATCTGGGCCTTGATGAACCCCTTCTGGAAGTCGGTGTGAATCACCCCGGCCGCCTCGGGGGCGGTGGCGCCCTGCCGGATCGTCCAGGCACGCGACTCCTTGGGCCCCGCGGTCAGGAAGCTCTGCAGCCCCAGCGTCGCGTAGCCCACTCGGGCGAGCTGGTCGAGACCGGGCTCGCTCACGCCCATCTCGGCGAGGAACTCGCGGGCCTCGTCGGCGTCCATCTCGACGAGCTCGGACTCGAACTTGGCGTCCAGGAAGATGGCCTCGGCGGGGGCGACGACGGCGCGCATGCGCTCCTTGAGGTCCTCGTCGGCCAATTCATCCTGATCGCAGTTGAACACGTAGATGAACGGCTTCGCGGTCAGCAGGAACAGGTCGCGCAGCAGCGTCACGTCGAAACCGGCGGCGTACAGCGTGCGTCCCGAATCGAGGACCCGCTGGGCCTCGAGCATCGCCTCCAGCTTCGGCCGGGTCTCCTTCTTGATGCGCGCCTCCTTGTCGACCCGCGGCAGCGCCTTCTCCAGCGTCTGCAGGTCGGCGAGGATCAGTTCGGTGGTGATCGTCTCGATGTCCGAGGAAGGATTGACCGCACCGTCGACGTGGGTGACGTCGGCGTCCGTGAAGACCCTGGTCACCTGACAGATGGCGTCCGCCTCGCGGATGTGCGCGAGGAACGCGTTGCCCATGCCCTCGCCCTGGGACGCCCCCTTCACGATGCCGGCGATGTCGACGAAGCTGACGGTCGCGGGCACGATCCGGTCGGACGCGAACATCTTCCCGAGCACTTCGAGCCGCGGCTCGGGCACCCCGACGACCCCCACGTTGGGCTCGATCGTCGCGAACGGGTAGTTCGCCGCCAGCACGTTGTTGCGGGTGAGCGCGTTGAACAGGGTCGACTTGCCGGCGTTGGGAAGCCCGACGATTCCGATGGTGAGTGCCACGGGGGACCATCCTAGGGCGGCCCCCACCCAACCGCCCAACGCCCCTATAGAACAGGCGTACCGATCCGCCTATGGTGGGCGGTATGGATGTTCAGCGATCACTCCTGGACGAAGGCCCCGTCGCCTTCGAACCGCTCGCACCACAGCGGACGCCGTTGGCCGACGACGCATGGGTCGACTTCCAGCGCGGCTGGCTGCGCGGCTCGGACGCCCTCTTCGAGATCCTGCTGGACGCCGTGGAGTGGCGCGCGGATCGGCGTCCGATGTACGACCGCGTCGTCGACGTGCCTCGGCTCACGCGATTCTTCGGCGAGGACGAGCCGCTTCCCCATCCGGCGCTTGAGCAGGCCAGGGACGCCCTCGGCGTCCACTACTCCCACGAACTCGGCGAGCCGTTCGCCACCGCCGGAATGTGCCTCTATCGCGATGGACGCGACTCGGTCGCCTGGCACGGCGACCGCGACGGACGCTCCTCCACCCAGGACACGCTGGTGGCGATCCTCTCGCTCGGCTCGCCCAGGGCCCTCGCCCTCCGACGGCGCGATCGCGGCCCCACCCTGCACCGGTTCGCCCTCGGCCACGGCGACCTGCTGGTCATGGGTGGCTCGTGCCAGCGCACTTGGGACCACGGCGTCCCGAAGACGGCCGCGTCCGTCGGACCGCGGATCTCGGTGCAGTTCCGGCCGCGCGGCGTCCGATGATGGGCCGACGTCCCCCGCGACGAACGCCCGGCGTCCTACAGTGAAGCCACGGCAAGCAGCGTTGCCATGGCCAACCGCAGCCTGAGGAGGTGCGATGAACTTCGAGAAGGTCGTTTTCGGCTTCTTCATCACGCTGGCGGCGACGCTGAACTTCGGATTCTTCATCGGCGAGATGGATCGCCCCGAACAGCACAGCGTCTGGGGCCTCGCCGCGGCGCTGGCCGTCAGCGTCATCGCGACGATCCTCAAGTTCGGCGACCGGACGCAGCTCGGCGCGGTCCACCTGGCGACCAGTCTGGTCGCCGACCTGCAACTGCTGGCCGGGGCCATGCTGTGGGGCTGGGCCGTCTACGTGGCCGGCGGCATGTCCGGACCGTTGATGGTGCAGGTGGTGTCCCTGTCGGGCGGCGCGCTGGTCGCGAACGGCATCTCGGTCGCCCTGATGCTCGGGGAGATCCTCACCCTGCGCCGCTGAGGCCGAGGCGCCGCTGATGTCCAGCCTGTTCTTCCTCATCCTCCGGCGGATGAGGTGGCCCCTGATCCTGATCGTCGTCGTCTACACGGTCTGCACGTGCGGGCTCGCGATGATGCCCGGGGTGGACGAGTCGGGCAATCCCGCTGAGCCGATGGGCATCTTCTACGCCTTCTACGTCATCAGCTACACGGGCACCACGATCGGCTTCGGCGAGATCCCCGTGCCGTACTCGCCGGCCCAGCGGCTGTGGATGATCATCAGCATCTACGCCACCGTGCTCGCCTGGTCGTACACGGTCATCAACGTCATCGCCCTGCTCAACGAGCCGGCGTTCCAGCAGGCGCTGCGGTCGTCCCGGTTCGCGCGGCAGATCCGCGGGCTGCGCGAGCCGTTCTACATCGTCTGCGGCTACGGCGAGACCGGACGCATCGTCTGCGAGGGCCTCGACCGCCTCGGCCTGGGCTTCGTGATCGTCGACCGCGACCCGGTGCGCGTTGACGAGTCTCGCCTCGACGACTACCGCTCGGTGCCGCCCAAGACCGACGGGGACGCCTCGCAGCCGGCCGTCCTGACCGCGGCAGGCCTGCTGTCGAATCAGTGCCAGGGAGTGATGGCGCTCGCCGCCGAGGACGCCGACAACCAGGCCATCGCCGTAGCGTGCCGGCTCCTACGGCCGACCCTGCCCGTCCTGGCCCGCATCCGCGACCCAGAGTTCGACACCCACCTCGGCGTCTTCGGCGGGGACATCGTCGTCAACCCCTTCGAACGCTTCGCCGAGCACCTGTCCGCCGCGCTGATCGCACCGCAGCAGTTCCGCCTGCGCGAGATCCTCACCGGGCTGCCCGACCACAAGCTGCCACCGCGCCACCAGCCGCCGCGCGGCCACTGGATCATGTGCGGCTACGGCCGCTTCGGCCACGCCATCGTCGAGGAGTTGCGCGCCGCCGGCCAGACCGTCACGGTCGTCGACGTGGCGCACTACGGCGAGGGCGACGTCGACGTCAAGGGACGCGGCACCGAGGCCGGCACCCTGGACGCCGCGGGCATCGACCACGCCGTCGGCATCGTCATCGGCAACCACGACGATCAGCGCAACCTGGCCATCGGCGTCCATGCCCGCGACCTCTCGCCGAAGATCTTCACGGTCGTCCGGCAGAACCGCTCGGGCAGCGCGCCGCTCTTCGACGCCTTCGATCCCGACCTTGTGATGGAACCGTCGCGCCTTGTCGCGCAGGAGTTCCTGGCCGTCATCACCGCGCCGCTGCTGGCCCGTTACCTGGAGCGGCTGCCGTTCTTCACCGAGAACGAGTGCGCAGCCCTCATCAAGAAGCTCGAGCGGCTCAACCCGCGGCGCGTCCCGGAGAGCTGGAGCGTCACGATCGACGAGGCCCAGGCGCCGGCCGTCCTGCGCACGCTGGAGGACGGCTGGACCGTCAACCTCGCCCATCTGCTGCGGCACCCGACACGGCCGGGGCGTCCGCTCCGCACGGTGGCGCTGATGCTGTCCCGCAACGGCACGCTCGTCGAGCATCCGGACGCCGGCATCCCCCTCGCGGCGGGCGACGACATCCTGTTCGTCGGCCACGCCCAGTCGCGTCGCGACCAGGAGCTGTCGCTGGGCAACGAGAACGTGCTGACCTGGGTCCGCACCGGGCAGGACCAGGGCATGGGCTACGTCTGGAACCGCATCTTCGGACGCCGGAGCCTGCGGCGCCCTCAGGCCCCCGCGAAGTAGGCCGTCAGGGCAGCCGCCAGCCAGCCCGGGTCGCGGACGCCGGCCAGCTCGCGCGTCGAGTGCATGCTGAGCAGCGGGATGCCCACGTCGCAGGTGACGATGCCGAGCCGCTCGGCGGTCATCGGCCCGATCGTGCTGCCGCACGGCACGGCGTTGTTCGAGACGAAATCCTGCGTCGGCACCCCGGACGCCGCGCACGCCCGCTTCCACACGGCCCCGGACGCCCCGTCTGAGGTGTAGCGCAGGTTGGCGTTGGTCTTGAGCAGCGGCCCGGCGTTGAGCAGCGGCCGGTGGTCGGGGTCGTGCAGGCCGGCGTAGTTGGGGTGCACGGCGTGGCCGGCGTCCGCCGAGATGCAGGTCGACCGGGCGAGCATCCGCTGGTAGCCGTCGGGGTCGAGACCCATGGACGCCGCGACGCGCAGCAGCACCTGCTCCAACAGCGGTCCGGACGCCCCCGAGCGGGACGCGCTGCCGACCTCCTCGTGGTCGAAGCAGGCCAGCACCGGCACGTCGGGGCCGGCGTCCGCGGCGAGAAGCGCCACCAGGCCGGCGTGCACCGACGACAGGTTGTCGAGGCGTCCGGACGCCAGGAACTCGCCCTCGGGCCCGAACACCGCCGGACGCTCGGCGACCGCGGCGAACAGGTCGTGGCCGGCTATCGCCTCGGGGGCCACTCCGGCGTGGTCAGCGACCAGGGCCAGCAGGTCGAGGCCGGGGCGTCCGACCGAGAAGACGGGCAGCAGGTGGGCCTGCCGGTCGAGCCTCAGCGCCTCGTTGACCGAGCGGTCGAGGTGCGGGGCGACCTGGGGAATGCGTAGCCAGGCGGGAGTCGCAACGAGACGGGACGTGCCGTCGGTGAGCGTGAGGCGTCCGGCGAGGCCGAACTCGCGGTCGAGCCAGGAGTTCAGCAGAGGGCCGCCGTAGACCTCCATGCCGGCCTGCTGCCAGCCCGCCGCCCCGGTGGTCGGGCGGGGCTTGAGCTTGAAGCCCGGCGAGTCGGTGTGGGCGCCGACGATGCGGAAGCCGGCCGCCGCCGACGGCGTCCCCGGGATGCGCCACGCGACCACCGCGCCGTCGCGCACGACGTAGTGGCCGCCGGGCGAGGCGTCCCAGGGCTCTGTCTCGTCCTGGCCGCGGTAGCCGGACGCCGCCAGTCGCGCCGCGACCTGTTCGGCCGCGTGGTACGACGACGGCGAGGCCTCGACGAACGAGATCAGGTCGGCGAGATGGGCGTCCATGGGGGAACCCTACGGCGTCCTGTCTGCCATCCGCGCACCCCGGCTGACTAGGCTGCCGAGCGAACGGAGGATGCCATGCCCGATCAGAAGGCCACCAGGACGCAGCCAGACAGGACGCAGCCCGACGACGCCCCCAAGCCCTGGCACACCGAGGGCCTGAAGGAGCCCGAGCCGAAGGATGACAAGCCCCAGCGGCCGAAGATCCCCTGGCTCCGGCTGCTGTCGTTCGCGCTGCTCGGCTACCTGATCACGTTCGTGATCATGTCTTTCCAGGACGCCTCGACCGCGCCGAAGGTGATCTCCTACACCCAGTTCACCCAGGACGTCGCGGCCAAGTCGATCCAGAAGATCTACGAGAACCAGGGCTCGATCCAGGGCGAGCTGAAGGACGGTACGCAGTTCAGCACCGTCCGGCCGTCCATCGCCCGTGACGATCCGATCGCGCAGCTTGTCGCCGACGGTGTCGAGGTTAAGGCCGAGCCGCTCGTGCAGCAGCGCGGCATCTGGGGCAACCTGCTCACCTCGTTCCTGCCGATCCTGCTGCTGCTCGGCGGCTACGCCTGGCTCATGTCGCGGCAGATGAAGGGCGGCGTCGGCGGCATGATGGGCAAGAAGTTCACCCCGCTCGACGAGAGCGCCAAGCGCGTGACGTTCGCCGACGTCGCCGGCATCGACGAGGTCGAGGAGCAGGTCAGCGAGGTCGTCGACTTCCTGCGCAACCCCGAGAAGTACCGCCGGCTGGGCGCCCGGGCGCCGAAGGGCGTCCTGCTGTCGGGCGGTCCGGGCACCGGCAAGACCCTCCTCGCGCGGGCGACCGCGGGCGAGGCGAGCGTGCCGTTCTTCAGCGCGTCGGCGTCCGAGTTCATCGAGATGATCGTCGGCGTGGGCGCGCAGCGGGTCCGGCAACTGTTCGAGGAGGCGCGCAAGGCGGCGCCGGCGATCATCTTCATCGACGAGATCGACACCATCGGACGCGCCCGCGGCGGGTCGCGCGCGATGGGCGGCAACGACGAGCGCGAGCAGACGCTGAACCAGATCCTCACCGAGATGGACGGCTT
>DAIRTI010000002.1:65375-74723 GCA_036803965.1 Propioniciclava sp. | reverse complement strand
CCGACTCGGACACCCAGGAGGCACCAGCGCTTCAGGTACCACGACAGCGGCTGAGAAGAGGCCGGCCCCAGGCTGGGCGACGGAGACGACTGCGAACCGTGTGACGGAGACGACTGCGAACCGTGTGAGGTCATCTTCTCAGACGCGCAGGAACACAACATGCACGAACTCCACGCGCGTGAATGCGCGCCGCAAGCCACCTCCGCAGACACGGCAACCGGACGCGCCCCACGCAGGGTCCTCAGGCGCGCGAGGAGGCGGCCGCGCACGTTGGGGACACCGGGGCAGGCGTGACCCTTCCGGGGCCGCCGCCGGCGATCTTGTTGTCCGGCCGCTCGGAGAACCGTCCCGTCCTCGATCCGGGCACTGTCCCGTGACATCACGGCATCAGGCACCTCGAACCCGTGACGATCTGGAAGCACCATGCCTGCGCCGGGGATCACGCCATCGACCCCAATGGACGCGTACACCGGTCTGGCCCGTGACCGTCTCGCGATGAGTCGTGAAGCGTCTGAGACGACCGGTGCGATGGAGGATGGGCGCCGCAGCGGGTTCGCTGTTCCCGGCCGAATGGCGTAGCGGACTGCGCTTCGACGCAACACGCCAGGTCGGACACCCGCCCAGCCGGAGGCTCGGATCAGCCGGTCGTCAGCAGACGGACGCTGCGACCAACTGGACTTCGAATCAGCCGGTCGTCAGCAGGTCGAACCGCGCTCTGAGTGCCAACTGGATGTCGAGGTAGCGCGCCAGGAAGACTGGCTCGTCCAGGTGCTTGTGGCGCATCCAGGTCGTGACCTCATGGTTGTTCTTGCTGGTGTTGCAGGCGAGGCAGGCGGGCACGACGTTGGTCAGCGTGTAGCGGCCGCCGCGGGAGATCGGCAGGACGCAGTCCCGCTGGAGCGATACGTCGGTTGAACCGCAGTACGCACAGCCGGACCAGGCTTCTCGAATCGCGACCCACTGTGCTGCGGTGAGGTCGTTCGTGACCATGCCCATCCGGCGTTTGCGCCGCCGGGCGGCGCGCACCGCACGAGTTCTGTTCACCGCCATGGCCGCACGCTAACGCTCCGATCGGCCAGCGAGAGGTCGGGCCCGCCGCGCCACCCGAGAAGGAAACAGTTCGTTGAGGAGAACCGAGTCGGCGGCGTCCGGGGCTACGCGTGCGGCGGCACGAGCCGAACGGATCTCGGGCTACCGGGCGGGCGACACGAGCCGACGGATCTCGTCCGCGATCACCTCGGGCTCGGTGAGCGGCACGTAGTGACCCGAGCGTTCGGCGACGACGTGGCGTCCACCGCGGTGCTGAGCGACACGGAACGCGTGGGAGGCGTTAGCCGCGGCGCGCACGCGGGCGGGCATCCCGTCCCAGCCCTTGGCCAGGCCGCCGGAGATGATGGTGACCGGAATGTCCCCCAGATCGGGCGGCGCCTGACGCCAGGCGCGGAGTTCGTCGAGGTACGTCCGGGCCTGCTCGGCCTGCGTGGCGACGAGCGCGGGGGTGAAGGCCTCGCGGTGCAGATCCTCGCGAACGTCCGCCGGCGCCCCGTCGAGAACGAACCCGAACGCCCGCTCGAGCAGGCCCAGCCGTGCCAAGGTGCCATTCACGAAGATCAACACCTTCTCGCCCACCCGGAACACCCGCGAGAACAGCACGTCGGCGGCCTCGTCGGTCGGGTCCACGAGCACGAGTCCGGCCACGCGCTCAGGTCGCCTGGACGCCGCCAGCCGCACGATCGGACCTCCGGCGCTGTGCCCCACGAGCACGAACGGCCCAGGGCCGAAGTGGTCGAGCAGGTCGTTGAGGTCGTCCGCCATCCGATCGAGGGTCCGCCCGGCGGCATCGCGCACCGAACGGCCAAGCCCCGCGCGGTCGTACACGATCGCTCGTGCGTATTCCCCGACCAGGGGTTGCACCAACGCCCAGCTCGACCGCGTCGCAGCCGCACCGGCCTCGAACACGACGGTCGGCCGACCCACCCCATCGGCGGGGCCGGGCAGAACCATCGCGTACAGCTGTCGGCCGTCGCGGGTCGGCACCCACTCGGGGACGCCCTGGGTGTGCATGCTCTCCTCTTCCGCAGGATTGATCGGCCCGACGTTACAGCCGGACGGGCCACGGACCGGCGAGGATGCGATCGGCGATCTGCCTGCGCGACTCACGAGCCGACGGCCGAGAAGCTCACGTCAGCCGGATCTCCGGCTCGGCGACGATCGACCGCAGCAGCGGCCGGCAGGCCTCACCGGCCGCCCACACCAGCGCCACCCCGGCCACGAGCGCGAGGACGAAGAGCACCAGCCCGGCCGGTCCGCCGGCGAGCTTCGGCAGCAGGGCGAAGAAGAAGATCGCCAGTCCGCCGGATCCCAGAGAGGCCAGCGCCGCCGGGGTGACCACCTCGACCAGTCGCGTCCGGTCGTGGAACGCCAGCGGCACGCCGAGGTTGGCCAGCCGCTGCAGCTCGCGCCGCCGGTCCAGCACTGCGGAGGCCTGGTTCAGCAGCGTGGACGCCGCCGCGACCACGAACGCGATCGCCAGCGTCAGGTAGGTGCCGGTGCGCAGGTCGGCGGCAAAGAGCCCGATGAGCGGGTCGGCGTCCAGCGCCGCCAGGTCGGGCAGGCTGACCAGCGCGCCGCCGGTGAAGCCGACGAACGCCAGCCCGGCGACCGAACGCCAAGCCCCCTTCGGGTCGGCGAGCAGCCGGCGTCCGGCTAGCAGCGACGAGGGGCGTCCCGAACGCGACAGGAGCACCCCGGAGAGCTGCAGCAGCCACGGACCCACCAGGTTGATCACGCCCATGAACAAGCCCAGCGCCACCACGATCACCACCGCACTCACCGCGAACGCCCTCGTCAGGCTCAGCGACGGCGCGACCACCAGCCAGATCACGATCGCCACCGGCAGCACGGCGAGCCGCCCCAGCCGCAGCCCGGGCCGGGGCTCGCGGCGCGCGACGCCCAGCGGTGAGATCCGAAGCCGCAACAGCCCGCTCACCGAGCTCAGCGCGGCCAGCACCAGCACGAGCGCGACGACGCCCACGATCGCCCAGACCGGCAGCAGCATCTCGGCCGCGCTCAGCGGGGTGGCCTGGAACGTCACCGCCGACCACAGCGGCACGGTGAGCAGGTAGCCGACGCTTCCGAGCAGCGCCCCGGCCAGCGCCGTGAGCAGGGTCTCCAGCGTGCTCAGCGTGATCGCCTGCCCAGAGGTCACCCCCAGCAGCCGCAGGGTGGCCAGTCGTTGGTCGCGGCCGAGCGCCCCCATCCGGGCCGCGGCGGCACCGAGCGTGACCACCGGCACGATCAGCAGGACGCCGGCGCAGGCCGCCAGCAGCGTCCACAGTGCCAACTCACCCACCCCGGACGCCGCGGCCGGACCCAGGGCGTCCAGGAACGCCTGCGACGGCGACTCCTGGCGGGTCCAGAACGTCCGGACGCCCGCCAGCACCGCGAGCAGCAGCCAGCTGCTCACCGTGAAGGCGATGACCGACAACAGGTCGATGACGCCGCGTCCGGCCGAGACCCGCCCGCGGACCAGCAGCGGCGCAACCCGCACCACGCTGCTCACGACGCCCTCCGCTCGGCCGCGCCGACCTCGTGCATCCGCCCGTCGACGATCTCGACGTGCCGCTCGCACCAGGCTGCGACGCCGGCGTCGTGGGTCACCACCACGAGGCTCGTCCCGGACGCCTTCGCGGCCCCCGTCAGCACCTGCATGACCTCGGCCCCGGTGGCCTGGTCGAGCGCGCCGGTCGGCTCGTCGGCCAGGACGACCGCCGGGTCGCCCACGAGCGCCCGGGCGATCGCGACCCGGTGCGCCTGTCCGCCGGAGAGCTGTCCCGGACGCCGTTGCTCGAGTCCGCGCAGGCCCAGTCGGGCGAGCCAGTCCTCGGCGCGGCCGAAGGCCTCGGCGCGGGGGAGTCCGAGCAGCAGCAGCGGCAGCGCGACGTTCTCGACCGACGGAAGCTCGGGCAGCAGCTGGCCGTCCTGGAACACAAAGCCCATCCGCTCCAGGCGCAGCCGGCTGCGAGCGGCGTCCGAGGCGAGCGAGACCGGCTGGCCGCCCAGCCGCACCTCTCCGGCGTCCGGCCTCAGGATGCCGGCGAGGCAGTGCAGCAGCGTCGACTTGCCCGACCCCGACGGGCCCATCACGGACACCGACTGCCCGGCCGGAATGTCGAGGCTGACCCGGTCGAGGGCGCGGACGTCCCCGAACGACTTGGAGATGGCGCGTGCGCTCAGCACGCCGTTGCGGTCTGGATTCATGCCTCCAGCCAACCCGGAGGGGGCGGGCGGGACGCTGGTGCTCACCGGTGTCTGTGGGGTAGTGCCAGCACCACCATGGCCTAGTGCCAGGGCTGTTCGGCGCCGCACATCCCGCCCCTAGGGTGGACGCCGTGACCATTTCGGACGCCGCCGCCACCGACCTGAGGGCCCGGCTCAGGCCGCCCCGCCACCCCCTCGCCATGTTCGTGTGGCCGACGGCCTGGCTCTCGGTCGCCTACTGCGCGGCCTCGATCGTCGTCGGACTGCTCGCTCTCGTGGCGGGCATCCTCGGCCTGCTCGTGATCCCGTACGTGACCTGGGCGACGGCCAATCTCGAGCGGCTGCGGCTCGGCAGCCTCGGCCTGCCCACGCTCACCCCGCTGCCGCCCTTCCGCGGACGCCGCCTCTGGGATACCGGCGGCTTCGGCGAGGGCAACCTCGCCGTGTGGGCGCTGACGGTGCTGTTCGGCCTGGTCGACCTGATCCCGGGTGGCGTGCTGGTCATTCTCGTGATCGGGCTGGGGGTCACGCTGGTCCGCGTGATCGGCGCCGGTGGGCCGGGCATCGAGATCGCGCTGGCGGGCGGGGCACTGTTCGTGGTGCTGCTGGTCGGGCTGTACGTGGCATGGGCCCTGGCTGCGGCGCAGGCGATCCTCGTGGACATGCAGCTGCGCCGGCCCTCCGAGCTGAGCCACCGGGTCGACGAGCTGACCGTCTCCCGGCGCGAACTCGTCGACGTGTTCTCCGCCGAGCGCCGCCGCATCGAGCGCGACCTGCACGACGGCGCCCAGCAGCACCTGGTGCTGCTCAGCATGCACCTGGGCGAGGCCGACTATGCGCTCGGCCGGGGTCAGGTCGACGAGGCGCGGACGGCCCTCGGCGCCGCCCAGGACTCTGTCGAGTCGGCCATGACCGCCCTGCGCGAGACGGTCCGCGGCATCCACCCGCAGATCCTCCTCGACCGCGGCCTCGCGGCCGCCGTCACAGAACTGGCCGGACGCCAGCCGCTGCCGATCCGCGTCGACGTCGCCGGCGTCCACGAGCCCGGTCAGGAGCAGGCACTCGCGGCGTACTACCTTGTCAGCGAAGCCCTGACGAACATCGCCAAGCACGCCCGGGCGAGCAGTGCCTCGGTGTCGCTCACCCTGGCCGACCCGTTGATCGTCCAGGTGACCGACGACGGGGTCGGCGGCGCGGTGGTACGCCCGGGGCACGGTCTGTCCGGCCTGTTCGAGCGCGCCAGGGCGTTGGGCGGGGAGTGCTGGCTGTCGAGCCCACCGGGCGGGCCGACCGTGCTGCGTGGGGTTCTCCCCGGCCGCGCCTCGAGTTGACGTCGGGCGTCCGCCTCTCGCACCCTGGCCGGGGCGTCGGGTCGGACGCCCACGAGAGGGACCGCGATGAGACTGCTGGTGGCCGATGACGCGGCGCTGATCCGGGCCGGACTGGTCGGCCTGCTCGAACGGGCCGGGCACCAGGTGGTCGCCGAGGCCGCGGACGCCCCTGAACTCGTCGTTCAGTGCCGCCACCTCGCAGAGACCGACGGCCTGCCCGACCTGGTCATCGCGGACGTCCGGATGCCGCCCACCATGACCGACGACGGCCTGCGCGCCGTGGTCGAGCTGCGTGACGCGTACCCCGGACTGCCCGCGCTCATGCTGAGCCAGTACGTGGCCCCGGCCTACGCGGCGTCCCTGCTCGAGTCGAAGGCGACCGGCGGCGTCGGCTACCTGCTGAAGGAGAGGGTCGGACGCGTCGCCGACTTCCTCGCGTCGGTCGAGCTGGTCGCGGGCGGCGGCGTGGTGGTCGACCCCGAGGTCGTGGGGCAGCTGCTCAACACGCGGCGCGGCGACCCGCTTCTCGGACGCCTCACCCCGCGCGAGCACGAGGTGCTGTCGCTCATGGCCAACGGCGCCGCCAACGCCCAGATCGCTGACCAGCTGACGATCACACCGGCCGCCGTCGCCAAGCACGTCGCAAACATCTTCGCCAAGCTCGACCTCGGTCCGTCCGAGGACAACCGCCGCGTCCGCGCGGTGCTGGCCTACCTGAACCGCTGACACGCGCCGACGGCGTCCGAGCTGTCTGTGCGCTCCGAATGCCTTGTCGGGCACCCGGCGGCGGGTCGAGACTGAGGAGGGCAGAGGAGGCCGCCATGACGCAGAGCCCGCAACAGACCCACGAACCCGAGATCGTCACGCTCGACCCCAGCCCGGTCGCGCTCGTGCGCGAGACAGTCCGCCTGGACGCCCTCCCGCAGTTCTTCGGGCGCGCGTTCGCCACCGTCGGGGCCACCGTCGGACGCCAGGGCGTCGCCTTCGCCGGCCCGCCGCTCGGCATCTACTACGGGATGCCGTCTGAGACCGTCGACGTCGGGGCCGGCTTCCCGACCGTCAGCCCGGTGACGCCGGACGCCGGGGTGATCGCCGACACCCTGCCCGGCGGGCGCGCGGTGCAAGTCCTGCACGAGGGGCCCTACGACCAGATGGAGGCGACGTACGGACGCCTCACGGCCTGGATGGCCTCCCAGCAGCTGACGCCCGGGCCCGTGATGTGGGAGTGCTACCTGAACGAGCCCGATCCGGCGAAGCCGGAGGCCACCCAGACCCTGATCGTCTGGCCGCTGGCCGAGTAGTCGGAGCCGGGCGGGAAACACGCGACCGCCGCCCAGGGCGTCCGGGCGTTCGATGCCGATCGGACGGGTAGTAACTGCGCATCCGATCCACTCGGTTGCCTAAGGGGGGCAGGCCACGGGGTCGGCCGGAGGCTGTGCCGATGTCCCGTCCTGTCATTCTCACCGTCGACGACGACGCCGCAGTGGCGGCCTCCGTCCAGCGGGACCTGGCCGCCCAGTACGGCGAGCACTACCGAGTCGTCGGCGCCACCTCAGGCGCCGAGGCCCTCGACCTCCTGGCCCGCCTGGCGCTGCGAGGCGACCCGGTGGCGCTGATCGCGACCGACCAGCGGATGCCGCGGATGACCGGGATCGAGCTGCTCGCCGCCTCGCGCACCCACGCGCCCGACGCCAAACTGCTGCTGCTCACGGCGTACGCCGACACCGAGGTGGCGATCCGGGCGATCAACGACATCGGGCTCGACTACTACCTCCTCAAGCCCTGGGATCCGCCGGCCGAGCGGCTCTACCCGGTCGTGGACGACCTGCTGGAGGACTGGCGCGCCGCGCACCCTGACTTGGAGCCCGAGCTGCGGGTCGTGGGCAACCGCTGGTCCGAGCGGTCCCACGACGTCAAGCTGTTCCTGAGCCGCAACCACGTGCCCTACCGCTGGCTCGACATCGAGCGCGACCTCGAAGGCGAGCGTCTGCGCGGTCTCGCGAGCGCCCAGCCGGAGGACCTGCCGCTGGTGCTGACCGTCGACGGGACGGTGCTGCGCTCGCCGTCGCTCGTTGACCTCGCCGATGCGCTCGGCCTGCGCACGACCGCCAGCCAGCCGATCTACGACGTCTGCATCGTCGGCGGCGGCCCGGCCGGGCTGGCGGCTGCGGTCTACGCGGCGTCCGAGGGGCTTTCGACGGTCGTCGTCGAGCGGGAGGCGCCCGGCGGGCAGGCTGGCCAGAGCGCCGCGATCGAGAACTACCTCGGCTTCCCGAAAGGGCTCAGCGGGGCCGAGCTCACCCAGCGCGCGATCGCGCAGGCGACCCGGTTCGGCGCCGAGATGGTGCTGGCCCGGGAGGTCGCTGCGCTGGAGGCCCGCGGCCCGGTGCGCGCGGTGCTGTTCGGCGGCGGCGAGATCGAGGCTCGGTCGGTCGTCATCGCCAGCGGCGTGTCGTACCGCCGCCTCACGGCCACCGGCACCGCCGAGCTGACCGGCCGCGGCGTCTACTACGGCGCCTCGGCGGCGGAGGGCGCCCAGACCCAGGGCGACGACGTCTACCTGGTCGGCGCGGCGAACTCCGCGGGGCAGGCGGCCCTGAACTTCGCCAAGTACGCACGCCGGGTGGTGATGCTGGTGCGGGGTCCGTCCTTGCAGGCGACCATGTCGCAGTACCTGATCGCCCGGATCGAGGCCAGCGACACCATCGACGTGCGTTACCAGACGGAGGTCGCGGCGGCCCACGGCGATAGCCACCTGGAGACCCTGACCCTGCTCGATCGCGACGCCGGCCGCACCGAGGACGTCCCCACCAACTGGCTGTTCGCCTTCATCGGCGCCGCCCCGAGATCGGACTGGGTCGGCGACGGCGTCCTGCGTGACGAGCACGGATTCGTGCTCACCGGCCCCGAGCTGGGCGCACGGGACTGCTGGCCGCTCACGCGTCCGCCGATGACACTGGAGACCAGCGTTCCCGGGGTCTTCGCCGCCGGCGACGTGCGGTTCGACTCGATGAAGCGGGTGGCGTCCGCGGTCGGCGAGGGCGCGATGGCGATCTATCTCGTGCACCGTTACCTGGCGACGATATGAAGGAAGCGATGACGAGCGAGACGCGACTGACGGCGTCCGATCTGCGCCCTCTGCCGCTGTTCGACGGCCTGAGCGAGGCCCAGCTCGAGCGCCTGGCCGCCGCGGGTAGCGCGATCACGATCGAGCCGGGGGTCGTCCTGTTCGGCGAGGGGGAGCCCGCGGACGCCTGGTGGGCCCTGCTGGAGGGCGCGATCGACCTCGTCCGCCACGTGGGGCGCGAGGACACGGTGGTGGCCCGCATGGACGTCCCCGGGCGCTGGGCCGGCGGCTTCCGTGCCTGGGACGACCACGGCACCTACCTGGCGACCGGACGCGGCAGCCGTCCCGGACGCGTCTTCCGCCTGCCCGCCGAGTCGCTGCGGGAGCTGTTCGCGGCGTGGTTCCCGTTCGGCGCCCACCTGATCGGCGGGCTGTACCACACGGCCCGTTCGATCGAGTCGACCGCACGCGAGCAGAGTTCGCTCATCACCCTGGGCACCCTGGCCGCCGGACTGGCCCACGAGCTGAACAACCCGGCGGCCGCCGCCACCCGGGCCGCCGACTCGCTGGAATCGGCCAGCCGCGGCCTCCTGGACGCCCTCGCGTGGCTCTCGCGCAACGACATCACGGCGGCTCAGTTCGTCGCCCTGGACGCCCTCCGTGCGGAACTCGCGCCGCAGGCCGGCTTCG
>DAIRTI010000002.1:58767-65275 GCA_036803965.1 Propioniciclava sp. | reverse complement strand
CAGTTCGTCGCCCTGGACGCCCTCCGTGCGGAACTCGCGCCGCAGGCCGGCTTCGTGGACGCCCTGGAGCGAGCCGACCGGGAGGAGGAGCTGCAGCGCTGGCTGGGACGCCACGGCGTCCAGGGATCCTGGCGCCTCGCGGCCGCGCTCGTAGCGGCGGGGGCCGACCCCTCCTGGTGCGTGCGCGTCGAGGAGGTCCTTCCCGGGGCCGATCTCGAGCCCGCGCTGGAGTGGGTGGCGAACACGGCGGCCGTTCGAACGCTCCTGGCCGAAGTGCGCGACTCGACCCACCGCATCTCCGAGCTGGTCGCGGCGGTGCGGTCGTACTCGCAGCTTGACCGGGCGTCCCGCCAACGGCTCGTCGTGACCGACGGCCTGGAGAACACCCTTGTCATGCTCGGACACAAGCTGCGCAACCGGATCACGGTCGTCCGCGACTACGCCGAAGACCTGCCGGCCATCGAGGGCTACCCCGGCGAGCTGAACCAGGTCTGGACCAACCTCATCGACAACGCCGCGGACGCCATGGCCGACGGCGGCACCCTGCGGATCGCCGCCCACGCCGACGGCCCTGAGCTGGTGGTCGAGGTCGCCGACACCGGACGCGGCATGCCCCCCGAGGTGGTGGCCCGCGCGTTCGAGCCGTTCTTCACCACCAAGGAGGTCGGACGCGGCACGGGCCTGGGCCTCGACATCGCCCGTCGCATCGTCGTCGAGCGCCATGGGGGCACCATCGCGATCGAGTCGGTGCCGGGCACTACGGTCGTTCGGGTCCGGTTGCCCGGGGAATGACTCTCTGAGCCCGACCCGGTGCGCGCGGCTCCCCCGTGGTGGAATGCTGGGAACACCAGGGGGAAAGCGCAGGACAGAGCATGAAACGGGCGCTGGTGGTCGCGGCGGGCGTGGTGACGGCCGCGCTGGTGGTGGGTGGGACGCTGCTGTTCTCGCCTCTGTTGGACCCGGACCTCTCCGCCCACCCCGAGCCGCTCACGTCGTACGTCGAGGCGAGCGCCCGCATTCAGGCGGTCCTGGACGCCGAGGCAGCGATGGACCTGATCCCGGCGGGCCACAGCATCGCCCTGTTGACGGGCGCCCGGACCGAGAACGTGGTGGTCCTCTTCCACGGGTTCACCAGCGCCCCGGCGCAGTTCCGGCTGATCGCCCAGGCGTACCGGGATCATGGCTACAACGTGTGGGTGCCCCGGCTGCCGTACCACGGCCAGACGAACCGGCTCACCGACGATCCGTCGAAGCTGACCGCCGAGAGCCTGCGCGACTTCGCGGACGACGCGATCGACGTGGCCGCCGGCCTGGGCGACCACATCACGGTGGTCGGCCTGTCGGCGGGCGGTTCGCTGGCCCTCTGGTCGGCGGTGGCGCGGCCGGAGGTGACCCGGGCCGTCCTCATCTCGCCGCTGCTGCTGCCGCTCGGCTACCAGGAGTGGCAGCAGCCGGTCATCGTCCGCGCGCTGCGGCTGTCGCCGGTCGACAGCTACGCCTGGTGGGACCCGGTCCTGAAAGACGACGGCCCCCACCAGTACAACTACTCCCGCTACTCGCTGAAGGGCATGGCCGCGCTGCTCGGCCTGAACCACTGGGCGGCGTCCGCGCCGTCGGTCTCGCGGGCGTCCGTGGTGCTCGTCCGCAACGACGCCGACCCCCTGCTCGACCCCGACTACAACGAGTCGTTCCTGACGCGCCTGGTCTCGGCCGACCGGCTCACCGTGGTGCGGATCCCCGCCTCAGAGGGCCTGGGGCACGACCTGGTCTGTCCCGACCCCCTGGGCGAGGACTACGCGAACATTAATACCGCCTACCGCTACCTCGAGCAGGCACTGGGCATTCCGCTGCCGGCTCCGCGGGCCTAGCGGAAGCACCCGAGGCGACGAGCCTCACGCCCCGGGACGGCACTCGACGACGGTCGCCCACTCCGGCACGGGCGGCGGCTCCCGGTCGGGTCGCAGCAGCAGGGCGACGACGACCGCGCAGCCGGTCGGGGGGGCGTCCGGCCAGGGGGTCTGGCCGTCGGTGAAGACGACGGTCAGCGTCGGCCGGGGGCGTAGTCGGTCCACCGCGGCCAGCGCGACCCGCAGGTCGGTGCCGCCGCCTCCGACGAGGGCGGCGTCCTGCGCCCGCCGCAGCCGCGCCACCGTCTGCACGGACGCGTCGCAGGACAGCAGCGTCAGGTCCGACGTACCGACGCCGAGGGCCCGCAGCGCCCCGTCGACCTCGCCGAGCGCCCGGCCGAGCAGCGTGTCGTCCACGCTGGCGGAGGTGTCGACGACGCACGCGACCGTCGGGTTCTGCCGGCGCCAGCCCGGCATCAGGATGTTCGGGGTGGACGCCGCCCGCCGGTTCGGCCGCGTGTAGGTCGTGTGGGTACGGCCCGACGTCCACCCGACTCCGCGCCGGGTGGCCTGGGCGAGCAGGTGCTCCCACGGGATGCGCGGCTCGGCCAGACGCTGGGCCCAGCGGTCCAGGTCTCCGGCCTTGTGGCCCGGTCGGTCCCGCGTGGCCGAGCGGTAGGCGATCGCGACCGCCCGTCTGATCACATCGGGCTCCGTCGCCTCCAGTCCGCCGGCGAGGGCGTCCGGAGGCAGTTCCCAGGGACGGGGGATTCCGTCCGACGCCGACCCCTCGTCGTCGCGCGCCTCGCCGAAGTCGCCGGGGTCGAACGGCTCCTGGTCGGGCCTCTCGGTGCCTGGGGTCTCCCCGTACTGGCCCGGCCCGTCCTCCTGGGGCAGGAAGTCGGCCCGGTTGGTCAGCGCCCAATACTCCTCGGTCGAGCGGTGGGTCGCGAGGTCCGGACGTCGCGCGCGCAGCTCCCGGACTCGGTCGATCAGCCGCTGCGGGACGACCCCCTCGGCCATCAGCGCGTCGCAGACGGCCAGGTCGGACGCCATCGCCCAGGCGTCCGCTCCGGCGCGGTCGACGCCGGCCAGACGGGCGCGTCCGGCGTGGTCGAGCAGCAGGTGCCACAACTGGTGCGCGATCTCCCGAGCCAGCTCCTCGATGCTCGCGCCCTGCGCCCACTCCGGATTCACGTACAGCCGCCAGCTCTCGTCCGCGGCGACGGACGCGACGGCGTCCGACTCGACCGTGACAAGGGCGTAGAGGCCCTCGGACAGGTACGGCAGGTCGGCCGTGCCCGAACTCACCAGCCAGAGCTTGGCGGCGGCGACGGCGCTAGGAACGCCCACGGCCGTCCGCCGGATCGACCGCGTCGGGCCGCCCGGACCCGGGCTGGCCGGCGCCCTGCGGGGTCAGCAGGCCCGCAACCGACAGCACCGGGCCGAACACGGTGACCGCGGCCGGCAGCTCTGCGCCCGGCGGCCGGTTGCGGATCAGCGTGCGCACCGCGGGCACCGCCGGGTCGACGCTCGCCTCGGACGCCGCCGCGCAGCAGGCCTCCACGGCGGCCGTCCAGGTGGCGGGGTCGGCTCCCAGCGCCGCCGTGACGACCCCCTGCAGGGTGACGTACACGCGGTCGGGACGTTGTCCCGCGAACCACCCTGCGTTCGGGGCGGCCAGGATCGCGTCCGTGTCGGGCAGGTCCATGGCCGCGGCCCAGGCCAGGAACTCGTGCGCGGCGGCCTCGCCGACGCAGCCGGTGACCAGCAGCCGCGCGACCGCACCCGGGGCGTCCACGGCCTCGGCGAGGCCGAGCAGCCGGGCGGCGTAGTCCCAGGTGCGGGGCGTCGGGAACGCCTTGCCTCGGTCGACCGCCGTCTTCGGGATCGCGGTCAGCTGCCCCGACCGCGCCCGCAGGAAGCCGGACACCAGCACGCGCTGGTGGTTGAGGTGTTCGTCGTAGTCGGCAGGGAGTTCGTAGACCGGGATCCGCGGCCAGTCGCCGGTGACCAACCCCTCGGAGTAGACCTCGAGCGGGAGTTCCCAGTCCAGGTGCACGAACCGGGACGCCGTCGGTGCGGCGAGCTCCCAGCCGGCTGCCGCGACGTCGGCCGGGTTCGCGGCGGCCAGGAAGCTGACCGTGCGGGGCAGTTGCAGCGACCCCACCTGGTAGTGCGTCAGCGGCCGCAGCGCCGCCGCCTGCAGCGCGGGCGAGGCCGTCGAGAACTCGTCGAAGAAGGCGATCGCGGGGCCGTCGTGGTCGCGCAGCCGGACCGCCCACGCCGGCGGCGCGAGCTCGACCTGCCCGTTGACCAGCATGGGCAGCCCCACGAAGTCGGACGGCTCGTAGTGGCTGATGATCAGCGTCTCGACGTGCCAGCCGGACGCCCGCGCCGACTCGACCACTGCCGTCTTGCCCTGGCCCGGGTCGCCCCAGAGCAGCGCGGGGATGCGGCAGGACACGCAGATGCCCATCGCCTGCAGGGCGTGCTCGTACTCACGGCGAGTACGGATCATGGGATCTCCTCACGGGGTCGGCGAGCGCACCGATCGCGGCCTCCGGCGAGCCCGTCCTGACCAGGGCCAGGGCGGCGTCGAGCCGGGTCGCGCGAACGCCGCGTTCGCGGGCCAGTTCGAACGTTCGGTCCACCAGGGCACGGGGCGGTGGAGCCTCGATCACCATAGGCCCCCAGTACAGTCCGACGATGGTATCGACGGGTGGTGTCAGGCCGGACGCCTGCCAGCGGCCCAGCAGATCGCCGGCCTGGGCCACCGACCGGGACAGGCGCAGCGCCAGGATGCGGGCGTCGTTGAGGGAGTAGGCGTCCCCGGACAGGATCGTGGTCACCGCCGCCAGCGGGACGCCCGCGCGCAACCACGCGTCGCGTTCGTCGGAGCGTCGCCGGCCCCCGTGCATGCCCTCGCTCGACGCCGTCCTGTTCGAGTTCGGCGTGGCCCGGGCCTCGGGCGCCGGCGCGGCCGCGGGCCGCCGGGCGTAGGCCGCCTCCAGCACGTCGTGCGTGGCAACGGGCCCGCCGTCGGGCGCCAGGCGCCGGCAGAGGGACGCCACGTCCTCCGGATGCAGGCCGGAGTCCCAGAGCAGGATGAGGCCGTAAGGCTCGACCAGGTTGGGCCGGTCCTGCTCGGGCAGGACGGGGCAGCGGGGCTGCTGACTCTGGTTGGCGATGACCGGGTCGCCCGCCTCGGCCGCGATGGCGTCCAGGAGCCGTTGCGCGAGCCGGCCTACGGCGTCCGGGGTCGTGCCGAAGCGGCGTGCCCAGTGCATCGGACGCCGGAGGTGCGCCGCGGCGTCCCGGGCCAGCGGGAAGCCCTGCCCGCAGCAGCCGACGGCGTCCAGGGTCGCGAGCCAGGAGCCGTTCTCGGCGTGGACGATCGACGCCGGCTCCAGGCGCAGCCGGTGGACGATGTAGGCCCGGGCTGCGGGCAGCGTCCGGTCGGCCAGGTCGACGCACGGGCACTCGCCCCCGAGGGCGACGGCGACGCGCTCGGCGTCCAGGTTGTGGGGTGTGACCAACTGCCAGTCGCGGGTGACGGTGACCGGGTGGGGACGCACCTCCTCATCGGCCGAGGACCGGCAGAGCACGTCGAACGTCAGCCCATCCGGCGGCAACGCCGGGCGGGTCGGCGCGTCCACTCCTGCCATCCCACTCCCTGCCGACGGTGTAGCGGTCAGGATAGCCGTCCGGCTCCCGCGGCGCGGGCCTGGGCCGTGGCCTCGCTCGGGGCTGCCGGGCCCTGCTGGCGTTGTCCTCCGTTTCTTTGATCGTGATGCATTCATGCCCGAATATGTGGTATTAGTTGGGTATGGCAGCCGATCGGGCCCAGATGTTCCCGGGTAAGCACTTCATCAGCACGATCCTGGACGCACTCGAAGCGAAGACGGCCATGTCCGGGCTGATGCGCCGGCGCTACCTGCAGCGGGCCGCCATGGCGGGCATCCTCATCGGGCTGATGTACGTCGTCAACTACACAGTGATCTCTACCTTCGCCGCGCTGCCCGCGGGCACCGGCAACCTGGCGGGCGTCGGGCGGATGGTCGGCGCCCTGGCGTTCGGCTGGGCGCTGGTGTTCATCTACTACTCGAAGTCCGAGCTGCTGACCTCGAACATGATGATCGTCTCGATCGGCGTCTACTATCGCCGCATCACCGCGGGCCGCGCGCTCCGGCTGCTGGCCCTGTGTTTCGTGGGCAACCTGCTCGGTGGCGCGGGGATCGCCGGACTGCTACGGCTGAGCACCCTGACCGACGGCGCCGTGGCCGCCCAGCTGGACGCCGCCGTCGCGCACAAGCTCGAGTTCGTCACCGCCGGAACCGGCGGGTGGGTGGATCTGCTCGTCCGGGCGATGCTGTGCAACTTCATGATCAACCTGGCGATGCTGCTGGTCTACAACGGCTTCATCAAGGACGACCTGACCAAGAGCCTGGTCATGATCATGTCGGTCTTCATCTTCGCCTTCCTGGGCTTCGAGCACTCGGTCGCCAACTCGGTGCTGTTCCTGATCGTCGGCTTCGCCCACGGCATCGACCTCGCGCTCGCGGCGTCCCAGGTGGGCCTCTGCCTGCTGGGCAACTTCCTCGGCGGCGGCGTCCTGATCGGGCTCTACTACGCCTACGTCAACGACGACCGCCGCTTCC
>DAIRTI010000002.1:0-58667 GCA_036803965.1 Propioniciclava sp. | reverse complement strand
ACAGACCAAGGGACGCCGTCGGCGTCCATCTCGGCCCACGAAAGGATCGGAGCATGACCAAACTGTCCGTCATCGGAGCGGGGGCAGTCGGCTCGTCGCTGGCGTACGCCGCGCTCATCCGCGGGTCGGCGCAGGAGATCGCGCTGTACGACCTGGACGCCAAGAAGGTCGAGGCCGAGGTGCGCGACCTGTCGCACGGCACGCAGTTCACCCCCTCGTCGCGGGTCATGGGCGGCGCCGACATCGACGTCGTCAGCGACTCCGACGTCGTGATCATCACCGCGGGCGCCAAGCAGAAGCCCGGCCAGAGCCGGCTCGACCTGGCGGCCACGAACGTCGGCATCCTGAAGAGCCTGCTGCCGCAGTTGCTCGACCGCGCCCCGGATGCCATCTACGTCCTGGTGACGAACCCCTGCGACGTGCTGACCGTGGTCGCGCACAAGATCTCGGGCCTGCCGACCAGCCGCGTCTTCTCGACCGGGACGATGCTCGACACCTCGCGGCTGCGCTGGGCCATCGCCGAGCGCGCGGGCGTCGCCCAGGCCAACGTTCACGCCAACATCATGGGCGAGCACGGCGACAGCGAGTTCCCGGTGTGGTCGAGCGCGACGATCAGCCAGATCCCCATCCGGGAGTGGACGGACGCCGACGGCCACCTGGTCTTCGGCGAGTCGGACCTGGCCGCCCTGGCCGAGGAGGCCACTCACGCCGCGTACGCGATCATCGAGGGCAAGGGCGCGACGAACTACGCCATCGGGCTGACCGGCGCCCGTCTGACGGAGGTGCTGAGCAAGTCGCGCAAGGCCGTCCTGCCGCTCTCCAGCGTGCTGACCGACTTCCACGGCGTGTCGGGAGTGGCCCTGTCGGTGCCGAGCATCGTGAGCAACGCGGGCCTCGAACGGGTGCTACAGGTGCCGATGGACGCCCAGGAGATCACCATGCTGCGGCGCTCGGCCGACGCGCTGAAGGCCTCCCTCTCGGCGCTCGGCTTCTAGGAACCGCCGTCCACGTCACCCGATCAGGACGTGCGACCAGTCAGGGACACGGTTTCCCGCGAATCGCGTGACGCTGCCGGTTGATCCCCGGCGATACCGGTTCACAGGCCCCCCAACAGCAGCCCGCACCAGGCGCCGGCGAGGCCGAGGATGAGCATCCCCCCGGCGTGCAGCGCCAGGCGCCATCCTTCGCCGGCCCGCAGGAGGCGGGCGGCCTCGACGCTCGCGGTGCTGAACGTCGTGTAGCCGCCCATGAACCCCGTACCCAGCGCGAGTTTCAGTCCTGGATCGCCGCCGTGGGTCGCCCACCAGCCGGTGACCCAGCCCAGCAGGAACGAGCCCGTGACGTTGATCACGGCCGTCCCGAGCGGGATGCCGAACCGGGCGGTGCGGCGTCCGATCTCGGCGTCGACGACGAACCGGGTGACGGCGCCGAGCCCACCGGCCAGCGCCACGAGCAGGGCAATCACTGCGCACCTCGCCGCCGGCGCAGCACCCTGCGGACGCCATCCATGGCCACGGCCGCGGCGAGCACGCCGACCACAACGCTGCCCAACGTGTAGCCGGCCCCGGCCGGCCAGGCGCCGGCCCGCGCCAGCTGCACGGTCTCGACCGAGAACGTGCTGTAGGTGGTGAAGCCACCGAGGACTCCGGTGCCGATGCCGAGGCGGGCCGCGCGGCGCCAGCCGCGGTCCTCGCCCGTCTCGGCGAGGGTCTGCAGCAGCGCGCCGAGGACGAACGAGCCCGACACGTTGATCCAGAACGTGACCCAGGGCCACTGGCCGGGCGGGGGAGCGTAGGCCGCCTCGAGCGCGGCCCGCAGCGCCGTGCCCAGGCTGCCGCCGACCAGGATCAGGCCGAGCCAGGCGGGTCGCACGGGCAGGCGGGCGCCCCCCAGCCCGGGGACGGAGTGCCCCCGCGCCTGCGAACGAGCTACCACGGGGCCGGCGCCTTCCAGTCGACGACGGCGATCGGGACGATCAGCACCGGCCGGTGCTGATGGCGGCTGAGGTGCAGCGCGACCGACTCGTCCAGGAAGTCGCGCGCGCGCTCGGCGGCCGAGGGGTGGCGGGCGCCGACGACGATCGCGGAGGCGTCCACGGCCCTGGCGAGGTGCGTCAGGGCGCGGTCGGGACGTCCGGCGAGGTAGCGAAACGCCCACGGACCGGTGTGCTGGGCAAGCGTCGCGGCCAGGAAGTCACGGATCCGCCGCTCCTGCTCGCGCCACGAGTCGTCGGCCTGGTCGGGGTCGAGGTCGGTGTGGCGGACGGTTCCGTCGCCGAACTCCTCGTCGACGATCCTGGAGCGGTCGACGTAGCCGAAGTAAAGGGGCACGTTCCCGAGCGCGGACGCCCAGGCCGCCGCGGTCAGCGCCACCAGTTCGGGCTGGCCGGGCACGACGCCGACGACGAGCGGACGCCCCGGTGGCGGCACCATGCGCTCGATGCTCGGCTGGGGCACTCGGTGGAACGGCATCCAGACCTCCGACGATCGGGCGCCCTGAGACGCCGACAGACGCTCAGGAACCATCAGCCGGACGGCGGTTCGGGACGAGCCCAGGCGGGATCCATCGCCTACGGCCAAACCCTAGCCAGTGGGCCCGCCCTCTACCAGCCGCGACTGATCGGTCGGCTCGGACGGCCACCAGGCGACCCGTCCCGATTGGCCCTCATGACCCGGGGGTACCGTGATCGACCGTGCCGGATCTCCTCAGCCTCTCGGGCCTTCTGCTGATCGTGGCGGCGCTGGTCGTCGGCATCTCGAAGACCTCGGTGAGCGGGTTCGGGTCCTTCGCCGTCGCGGCGTTCGCCCTGGTCATGCCGGCGAAGGAGTCCACGGCCGCGGTGCTGCTGCTGCTGATCATCGGCGACATCGTCGCCGTGCTGCGCTACCGGAAGCACTGCAACTGGGCGTTGCTGCGGCGATTGCTGCCGAGCGTCCTGCCCGGCGTTGCGCTGGGCGCCTGGGTGCTCAGCGTGATCAGCGACGTCGTCCTCAAACGGGGGATCGGCGTGCTGCTCGTGATCTTCACGCTCTACACGCTGTGGTCCCGCTTGTCCGCGTCCCGCCGCGAGGCCCCGCCGGCGGCCGCCGGCGAGGTCAGGCAGCCGCACTGGGCGATGGCGGTGGGCGCCGGGGTGGCGGCCGGGTTCACGACGATGACCGCCAACTCGGCCGGACCCGTCATGACCCTCTACCTGCTCGAGGCGGGCGTCACCAAGTCGGCCTTCGTGGGCACGGGCGCCTGGTTCTTCTTCCTGGTCAACCTGAGCAAGACGCCGTTCAGCGCGGCCCTGGGCCTGTTCCCGCCCTCGACCCTGCTGCTCACGGCCTGCCTGGCCCCCGTGGTGCTCCTGGGGACCTGGATCGGCGTCAAGGTCGTCCGGAAGCTCAGCCAGCGCGCGTTCGAGAACCTGGCCCTGGCCGCGTCCGCGTTGGCGGCGCTGATGCTGATCGTCCGCTGACCTCCGAGGGACGCCCGGTAGTCGGATCCAGGCGACATGACGCGTACTCAGGTGCGGCCCACGTCGCCCCGCTCTGACCGGTGATCGGGCCGACACCCTGCGCGCTCAGGTCACTGGCCTGCAAGGCTGGATGCATGAGCGTTCCGGACGCCGCGCGTGCGGCCCTGCAGCAGGAGTCCTATGACGGCGTCCGCGACTTCCTGGAACGCCACTCGGGGCTGCCCGGCCCGCGCTCGAACCTCGAGCTGCTGGCGGTGGCAGGGGAGGGGCTGCCCGCCGCGCATGCCGAACGTCTGCGACATGAGGCGTCCGAGTACCTGCGTTGCTGCGGCGTCCTCCGGCTGGCGCTGGACGTGTTCAACCCGCCACCGGAGCCATCCGAACCGGACGCGGCCGCCCAGCTCACGCACTTCGCCGCGGACGCCTCGTGGCGCGTCCGCGAGGCCGTCGCGATGGCCGGCCAGCGCGTCGGCGACGACGACCCGGCCGAGTTGCGGCGGCTCGTCACCGCTTGGGTGGACCACCCCGACCCGCTCGTGAAGCGAGCCGGCGTCGCCGCGATCTGTGAGCCGCGGTTGCTCCGTGACCCGGCCATGGCCGCCTTCGCCGTCGAGTCCTGCAAACGGGCGACCGCCGGACTGCTCGCCCTCGACCCCGCCCAGCGCAAGCTGCCGGCGTCCCGGACCCTGCGCCAGGCCCTCGGCTACTGCTGGAGCGTCGCGATCGCCGCCGACCCCACGAACCTGCCTGAGTTCCTGGCCCTCGGCGGCGACCCGGACGCCGACTGGATCGTCCGCGAGAACCGAGGGAAAGCCCGCTTGAGGAAGTTGCTGGCCCCCTGACGACAGCGGACGCCCCAACGCGGTTGGATGGTCCCGGCGCGCGCTTCGCCCGACCGCGAGCGAAGCCGGACGCCGAGTGAGGGGTCGTGCGCATGACGAACATCGAGGGGCTGCTCGCCGAGGGCGGGCGCCTGCGTGGGGCGGCGCCGCGCTCCACGCTGGGCACAGGCTTCGCCACCGACCGCGACCCGCTGGCGATCCTGGACGCCCAGAACGCCAGCCGGCTTCCCTGGCTGGTGCCGGTGCGCTGGGGGCGGATGGCCGAGTCGCCGTTCGCGTTCTACCGCGGCGCGGCGGCGCTGATGGCGCACGACCTGGCGCCCACGCCGACCACGGGCGTCCGCGTTCAGGCCTGCGGCGACGCCCACGTGTCGAACTTCGGCTTCTACGCCTCGCCGGAGCGCGACCTGGTCTTCGATCTGAACGACTTCGACGAGACGCTGCCCGCGCCCTGGGAGTGGGACGTGGAGCGCCTCGTGGCGTCCGCGGCCGTGGCGTCCCGGGCGGCCGGACGCACGGCCTCCCAGGTTCGCAAGGACGCCCGGGCGGCCGCGACCAGTTACCGCAACTCGATGCGCCGCGCGGCCCGGATGAGCGCCCGCGAGCTCTTCCACACCGTTGTCACCGCCGAGGCGCTGCTCGACCTGGGCGCACGCACCGAGGGCTCAGAACGCGAGCGGAGGGACCGGATCAAGGCCATCCAGCGGGCCACCAAGCAGGCCCGCGGCCGCACCTCGGAGCAGGCGATCGGCAAGCTCGCCACCTTCACTGAGGACGGCAAGCTGCGCATGGTCGACATGCCGCCCCTGATCGTGCACCCCGTCAAGGCGCCCAGCGACGCCGCCCTGGTGCCCGAGTTGTACCGCAACTCGGTGACCGAGGACATCGAGGCGCTGCTGAGGCGCTACGGGCAGACCGACTTCGCCCTGAAGGTCGTCGGCGTCGGCAGCGTGGGCACCCGCTGCTTCGTCCAGCTGTCTGTGGACTCGACCGGCTCTCCGCTGATGCTGCAGGTGAAGGAGGCGTCGGCGTCCGTGCTCGAGCCCTACGCCGGGGCGGGCCGCTACGAGCGTCAGGGACGCCGCATCGTCGCCGGCCAGCGGATCATGCAGGCGGTCTCGGATCCGTTCCTCGGCTGGACGGTCTCGGAGGGCCGCGAGTACTACGTCCGGCAGTTCCGCGACATGAAGGGCGGCTTCGACCTCGACCGGCTGTCGGCGTCCCTGCTCGACGACTACGCCAGGCTCTGCGGCGCAGTGCTCGCCCGGGCCCACGCGCAGAGCTGCGAGCCGGCCCTGATCGCCGGCTACCTGGGCGGCGGCGACGCCTTCGACGACGCGATGGAGGAGTTCGCGATCCGTTACGCCGACCAGAACGAGGCCGACTACGCCGCTCTGCTGGCCGCGATCGAGTCTGGACGGATCAAGGCTGACCGGGCCGGCTGACCCCGACAGCCTGTGAGAGCCGCGCTGGAGGCGTCCGGATTCGCGCATCCCAGGCGCGCGCAGCGTCCGGAATACGGGCGAAGCTTCACTCGTTGAAAGGGATGGCCCGAGGAACAGGAGACATCGATGACGAAGCTCGACGACTTCGCCGCCCAGACCATCACCGGCCAGCACCAGCCCCTCAGCGCCTACCGCGGCAAGGTGGTGCTGGTCGTGAATACGGCGTCCAAGTGCGGGTTCACCCCGCAATTCGGCGCCCTGGAGCAGCTCTACACCGACCTCCGTGACGAGGGCTTCGTCGTGCTCGGCTTCCCGTGCGACCAGTTCGCCAATCAGGAGTTCGCCGATGACTCGCAGACCGCCGAGTTCTGCCAGCTCAACTACGGCGTCACCTTCCCGATGTTCGCGAAGGTCGACGTCAACGGCAGCGAGGCGCACCCGCTGTTCGCCTGGATGCGCTCGGAGAAGGGCGGCGTCCTGGGCGATGCCATCAAGTGGAACTTCACCAAGTTCCTCATCGACCGCTCCGGACGCGTCGTCCGCCGCTACGCCCCGACCGTCTCACCGGCGGCGATCGAGGCCGACATCCGCGCGCTGCTGTAGGGCGTCCCGCGGTAGCGGAAACGCATAGCCGCGACACAGGAACCGCCGCTACCGTGCGGCAATGGCTGATCGTCGCACCCTGCTCACCGCCGCCGGGCTGAGCCTTCTGGCCGTTTCGGGCGCAAGCCTGGCGGGCTGTTCGTCCCCCTCTGCGTCCACGTCCAAGACGACCGGCACCGGCGGCACGAACGGCACCACCGTCGCTGCGAAGGACGTCCCCGTCGGCAGCGGCGTCGTCCTGGGAGCCTTCATCGTCGCGCAACCTGCCTCGGGCACGTTCAAGGCGTTCAGCAGCGTGTGCCCGCACCAGGGCTGCGCCGTCGACAAGATCCAGGGCGAGCAGGCCGTCTGCCCCTGCCACCAGAGCACCTTCTCGCTCGCGGACGGCAGCCGCCTCTCCGGTCCCGCCACGAGCGGGTTGACCGCCGCGAAGGCGACGGTCTCGGGCGACACGGTCTCGGTCTCCGTCTGAGCCGGACGCCCTGGGCACGGTCAGGCTGCCCGATGGCCGGACGCCGTGTGTGCACCCTGGCGGTGCGCGGGTTTGGAGGATTGACCTGTCCGGGATGTCCGGCTAGACACGTGGGGACGCCTTCGACAGGGGGAGCCTCATGACCGACAACGCCACCCAGTTCGCGTTCGAGTCCGCGTACCACGGCACCGACGGGTACCACGATCCGCACGAGGACCTGGCCTCGGCCGGCCTGCGTCAGGCGGGTGACGCGATCATCGTGATCGACCGGCAGGGCATCATCCGCGAGTGGAACAGCAAGTGCGCCGAGCTGTTCGGCTACACCGCGGAGGAGGCGCTCGGCCACGACGTCAAGCTGCTGATCCCTGAGCGGCTGCGGGACGCCCACGACGAGGCGTTCCACAAGGCGATGGAGCAGGGCCACCTGAGCTCCGACGGCCACCCTCGCCGCACGAAGGCGATCACGGCCAGCGGCGAGCCGGTCTACGTGGTCATGACGTTCGCCGTCATCAACGAGGACGGCACGCCGGCCACCCCGGCGCTGGGCTCCGTCGCGGTGGCCCGCCGCTATGTCCGCGGCGAGGCCGTCTGAGAGCGGACGCCGTCAGCCCGGCCGGGCGATCGTGATGTAGAGGCCGGCCACCCCGGCGACGGCCATGATCGCGGCCGTGAGCCAGCCGACGAAGGCCGCGAGGCGTCCGTTGACGAAGTTGCCCATCAACTCGCGGTCGCGCGAGACCAGCATGACGACGATGAGGAACGGGGCAGCGGCGATGCCGTTGATCATCGCGCTGAACACGAGGAGGCCCACGGGGTCGGAGGACAGCTCCGCGATCGCCACGCCCCCGAGCGTGCCGACGATGATGAGGCCGTAGAACAGGGGCGCCTTCCTCACCTTCCTGTTGAAGCCCCAGGGCTTGCCGAGCAGGCCGGCGAGCGCGATCGATCCCGAGCTGGCCAGCACCGGCACCGCCAAGACGCCGGTGGCGATGAACCCGATCGCGAAGATGACCTTGGCCCACGGGCCGGCGATCGGCTCCAGCGCACGGGCGGCGTCCGCGGCGGTGTTCAGGTCGTGCGGGCCGTCGCGTCCGATGGTGGACGCCGTGGCGACCATGATCGCGAACATGGCGGCGACGCTCACCACCATCCCGACGAGCACGTCGATGCGCGCCAGCAGCAGCTTGCGCCAGGCGCGCTTCGGCGGACGGTCCCGCAGCGGGGGCGATGCCTGCGGCGAATCAGGGCTCGCCCGCATCTCCTCGATGCGGTGGCCGCTCTGCCAGAAGAACATGTAGGGCGAGATCGTGGTGCCCAGCACGGCGACGACCAGGCCGATCGACGTCCAGTCCCAGCGCATCCGCAGTCCGACCAGGCCCGCGCCCACCTCACCCCAGGGCACGTGCGACACGACCAGCACGGCCACGTAGACCAGGAGCACCAGGCTGAGCCACTTGAAGATCGACGCGATCCGGTCGAACGAGCCGAAGACCAGCGCGGCCGCCAGCACCACGCCGGCCACGGCCGCCCAGATCGAACTGCGCCCCAACCCGAGCAGATCCATGCCGGCGCCGATGGCCGCCAGGTCCGCCGCGACGTTGAGGCAGTTGGCGACGATGAGCGCCACGACCAGGACGCCGATCACGACCCGCCCGCCACGCAGGAACTTCCGGCGCACCAGCGTGCCGAGGCTGTCGCCGGTCGCCAGCGCCGTCCGGTCGCAGATCTCCTGGACGCCGTACATGAGCGGCAGCGACAGCGGGGCCGTCCAGAGCAGCCCCATCCCCGTCATGGCCCCCGCCTGGGAATAGGTCGCCACGCCGGAGGGATCGTCATCGGCAACCCCGGTCACCAGCCCCGGACCCAGGATGCCCAGGAACGAGCGGAGCGAGAGGCGTCCCTCGTCGGCGTCGGCGCCACCCTGGCTCTCGTCGCCGGGCTGGCCGGCGTCGCCTTCGGCCTGTTGAGCGTTCGGCGCGCCGGGCTCGGAGGAGAACACCGCCGCGGGGACGTCCTCGGTCTCGTCGGTGGTCTCCAGCGCCTCGGGCACCTGTTCCTCCGCCACCGTCGCTCCTTCCGGCCCCGTCCTGGGTGCCAGTGCCTCACCTACCCGCCGGCCCGTCACCCCTAACCCGGAGCGCCAACAGCCTCTTAAGGTGGGCCCATGAACGCTGTGGTCCTGATCGCGAACTCCGACGACGACACCATCGCCACCCTCGCCCTCGACGACGGCCGGCTGCGTCCGCTGGCCACTACGGCGCTGCCCGGCAGCAGTTCCACGTTCGCCGTGGACGCCGCCCGCCGGCTCGTCTACGCAGGCGTCAAGTCCGGGTTCGAGCCGGACGCGGCCCGGGGCGAGGGCAGCCCGGCGATCCTGACCCTGGCGCTCGGCGCCGACGGCGTCCTGACCGAACTCGCACGGACGCCGTGGGCCGACCCGATGGTCTACCTGGCGCTGACCCCCGACGGCCGGACGCTGCTCGGGGCGTCCTACCACGGCGGCAGCGGGGTGGTCTGGCCCGCCGAGGACGGCGTCCTGCGCGCCCCCACCGCCGAACTGCGTTTCCCGAACGTGCACAGCGTCGCGCTCAGCCCCGATGGCGCTCACGCCTACTACGTCTCCCTCGGCGACGACCTGATCGCGCAATACGCCCTGTCTGCCGGCGGCATCCTGAGCCCCCTGGACCCGCTCGCCGCCCCCGCGCCCGCCGGCTCGGGCCCGCGGCACCTGGTGCTCTCCGCGGACGGGCGCAGCGCCTACCTGGTCACCGAGTTCTCGGGCGAGGTCATCCGGTTCGACCGCGACCAGGCGGGACGCCTCACCCCGGCCGAGTCCGTCTCCATCGTCGACCCGGACGCCGGCCTGCGCCACTCCCGCTACGGCGCCGACCCACGCGCCGAGCACCTGATCTGGGGCGCCGACGTCCACCTCGCGGCCGGCGGACGCTACCTGTTGGCGTCCGAACGCACCGCCAACACGATCGCCACAATTGAGTTGGACGCCACCGGTCGCCTCGGACCCGTGGTCGCTCTCCGGCGGACCGAGCCGCAGCCGCGCGGCTTCGGGGTGAGCCCCGACGGTGAGTGGGTCGTCGCGGTGGGGGAGCTGTCCGACAGCGCCGCCCTCTACCGCGTCGAAGCAGACGGACGCCTCACCGACGCCGACCGCGTCCCGACGGGCCGGGGCGCCAACTGGGTGCGGTTCGCGTAGGAACTCGCCCCAGGGCCCCGGTTCACGGCGCCGGTCACCGGGCGAACCGGACGGCGATCCCCTCGAGCAGCAGCTCCACGCCCACCTCGAACGTCGCGGCCGTAGCGGTCGGCAGCCCGGCGGGGTCGGGGCGTCCGAAGCGCTCCCAGTCCAGGCGGGCCTGCTCCTCGGCGACGTGACCGAGGACGAAGTGGAACAGCGCCGCAGCGACCGCCCCGGCGTCCGACTCGGACAGCCCGGCGGTCGCCAGCAGCCGCCGGGGATGCGCGAGGGCGTCGCGGCGTCCGAGCCCCATGGCACGCGCGGTGGCGACGAGGTCCGCGGAGTCGCGGTGCGCCAGCAGCGCTGCCCGCAACCCGGACGCCCACGCCGACAACGCCGGACGCCACTCGCCGGCCGGCTCCGGCACCCCGGCGACCACGCGGTCGGCGACCCGGGCCAGCAGAGTCTGCTTGTTGGGGACGTGGTGGTAGACGGCGCCCGCGCGCACGCCGAGCGCGTCGCCCAGGCGGCGCATCGTCAGGTCGGCCAGGCCGAACTCGTCCACGATGGCGCAGGCGGCGTCCAGGACATCGTCTTCGGTCAGCGCCACGCGACCATTATCGGGGACCCGCCGTGACAAGCCGTTCCGCGCGGGCAATACTCCGAGCGTGACCATGCCGACCGCGCTCCCCGCTCCCCGCACGCCCGCCCCGGACGCCGCCCCGCCCCTGCGCTGGGGCGTCCTCGGCACCGGCGGCATCGCCCACAGCTTCACGCGCGCCATGTTGAAGAACACCCGCCAGGTCGTCCACGCCTGCGGGTCGCGCTCGGCCGAGCACGCGGACGCCTTCGCCCGCGAGTTCGGCGCCGCACGGGCCTACGGGTCGTACGAGGCCCTGGTCGCCGACCCCGACGTCCAGGCGGTCTACGTCGCCTCGCCCCACTCCCACCACGCCGAGCATGCGCTGCTCTCGATCGAGGCCGGCAAGCCCACGCTGGTCGAGAAGTCGTTCACCCGGACGGGCGCCGAGGCAAGCCGGCTCGTGGACGCCGCCACGGCGTCCGGCGTGCCGCTGATGGAGGCCATGTGGACGCGCTTCCTGCCCAGCACCGACATCGTCCGGCGGCTGCTCGAAGACGGCGTGCTGGGCGACCTGGAGACCGTCGTGGCCGACCACGGCCAGTACTTCCCGCTCGATCCGTCGCACCGGCTCTACGCGCCGGAACTGGCCGGGGGAGCGCTGCTCGATCTGGGCATCTACCCGGTCTCGTTCGCGTTCTTCGCCCTCGGACGCCCTGGCCGCGTCACCGCCCACGGCACGCCCGCCGTCACTGGCGTCGACCGCCAGGTGTCAGCGATCTTCGATGGCTACGCCGAGCACCCGGACGCCCACGCCCTGGTCACCACCACGCTGGCCGCCTCGACGCCGACGACGGCGTCCATCAGCGGCAGCGCGGCGCGGGTGGAGATCCCGGGGCCGTTCTACCGCCCGCAGCCGGTCACGCTCATCGGCCGCGACGGCACGCGGCTCACCTCGGACGCGCCGCTCGTCGCCGAGTACGAGGGGCTCAGCCACGAAGCTGACCATTTCGCGACGCTCGTCGCCGAGGGACGCCGCGAGTCGCCCCTGCTGCCGCTCGCCGAGACCGTCGCGATCATGGAGACGCTGGACACCGTCCGCGCCCAGCTGCGTCCGGACGGGGTCACGGCCTGAGCGTCACTCCGTCGGCGTTGCGTCGCCGGACGCCGCGGCGTCCGGTCCGTCGTCGGGCGCGTTCGCGTCCGGGTCCGTCGATGCCTCTGGGGTGGGAGCCGCGGGACCGTCCTCGCCGAGCGTCTTGAGGAACTCCTCGGCCGCCTCGCCGATCTCGTCGGCGCTGGGCAGCTGCTCCTCGGCGGCCGACAACTCGCGCTGGCGGTGGAACTCGTCGTAGGACTGCTCGAGCTGCTCGACGTGCTCGCCGAGCTCCTCCGACTGCGACACCTGGTGCCCGATCTGGGCCCGGACCACGCCGGCCGCGACGGCCAGCTGAATCGTCGGGATCTTCAGCTTGGCGACGTCCTCGATGCCGCCGATCAGGGCGATCGCGGCGTCCGGGAAGTCGGTGTCGGCGAGGTAGTGCGGCACGTGCGCGGTGAGCCCGATGACGTCGTGCTCCTTCTCGCCGAGACGCTGGGCCATCATCAGCGGGAAGGACGAGCTCATCAGGATGGTGCCGAACAGGGGCTTGTTGCCGGGCAGCAACTCCGAACGGGTCGCCCACTTCGACACCACGACCGGACGCGTGTGCGGCGCCGGCATCGGCATCGAGCCGGCGACGACGGTCAGAGCCACGTCGTGCCGGTCGACGATCTCGGTGATGGCGGCGGCCATGCGCTCCCACTGCAGGCCCGGCTCCGGGCCGGCGAGCAGCAGGAAGTTCTCACCGACGGCGTCCTTGACCTCGTACAGGCCGAGCGACGGCGTCCGGTACTGGCCGAACTGGTCGGAGCTGAACAGGATCGTCGGGCGCTGGTCGCGGTACGAGACCACCTGGTCGGCGTCGAAGCTGCCCAGCTGATGGCTGGTCAGCGTGTTGCGCAGGTGGTCGTCGATCAGTCGCTGGGCGTGGCCGGCATCGGCGAACGACCCCAGGGTGACCAGCAACACGCGCGCGTGGACCCTGCGCGGGTCGACGTGGCTCTCGTAGCTGAACAGGGTCGTCGGGTCGTACATCGCTCCTCCTCGCCGCATCTTTCGCGGATCAATTCATCAACGCCTCGAAGGGGGCCCTCATTCCCTCGGCTGGGCGCCGCTGGTTCAATGGGACCATGCCGCGTCAAGACGAATCCCGCCCAGAGGAAACCAAGCCGCTCGCCGCGGCGTTCACCGTGGTGACCGTCACCGGAGCCCTCGTGGCCGCCGTGCTCGCGGGTCTCGCCGCGGGGCTCATCGCGCAGAAGAAGCGGTAGCCCTCAGGCCAGGGCCGCCTTCACCTTGGCGGCGATCGTCCCGCCGTCCGCGCGCCCGGACGCCTCGGCGTTGACCGCCTTGATGATCTGCCCCATCTGCTTCATGGACGGCTTCGCGCCCAAGGCCGCCTCGGAGTCCGCGACCGCCTGGGCGACGAGGGCGTCCAGTTCGGGCTCCGTGAGCCGGGCCGGCAGGTACGACTGCAACAACTCGGCCTCGGTCAACTCCTTGGCGGCCAGCTCGGGACGGTTGCCGGCGGTGTAGGCCTCGGCCGAGTCGCGGCGCTTGTTGACCTCGCTGGTCAGCACCCTCTGCTCGTCGGCCTCGGTGAGCTCACGGGCCTCCTTGCCCGCCACCTTCTCGTTCTTGAGGGCGGCGATCGCCATCCGCAGGGTGCTGACGCGCTCGCGCTCGCCCGCCTTCATGGCGGCCTTCATGTCGTCGGCGATGCGGGTCTCGAGCGGTCCCATGCGTCCTCCTGGTGGGGTCGGCGCCCCGGTCGGGGGCAGCCGCGCGGCGTTCGTCGGTTCGGCGTCCTATTGTCGCACCCATGGCAGCGCGCATGTTCACCGCCCTCGTCCCCCCGCAGGAGGTGCTCGAAGACCTGGAGGACTTCCTCGAGCCACGCCGGGACGCCGATCCTGCGGTCCGCTTCACGCCGGTTGAGTCCTGGCACGTGACGACCGCGTTCGCCGGCTCGGTGCCCGAGGGAGCCCTGGCCCGGCTGGCCGAGGCCCTGCTCGACGTGGCCAACCGCACGCCGGCGATCGAGGCGAGCCTGGGCGGTGCCGGCTGCTTCCCGCACCCGGCGGCCGCCAAGACCCTCTACCTCGACGTGGCCCCCGCCGAGCCGCTCGGACGCCTCGCCGCCGCCTGCCGGTCGGCGTTCGTCCGCGCCGGGGTTGAGGTCGACGGGGCCCGCTTCGTGCCGCACCTCACGCTGGCGCGCATGCGGCGTCCGATCGAGGCGACGCGCTGGCTGCGGGTCCTGGACGCCGCTCCGGGCGCCTTCTGGGTGGCCGGCGAGTTGCTGCTGATCGAGTCCCACCTGCACGACCGGGGCAACCGCTACGAGGTCGCCGAGCGGTTCGCCCTGCAGGGCTGAGCAGGGCTCGGAGCCGATCGCGGCGCCCGCACCGGCCGGCGAGATCGGACGCGCAAGGCGGCGTCCGGGGCCTAGCCTGGGCCACATCGGACCAACCAGGGGATCTCAGTGACCTACCACCTCGAGACGCTGGCGGTGCACGCCGGCCAGGAACAAGCCGACCCCGCCACCAAGGCGCGCGCCGTGCCGATCTACCAGACCACCTCGTACGTGTTCGACTCGACCGAACACGCCGCCGACCTGTTCGCGCTGCGGACGCCGGGCTACATCTACAGCCGCATCATGAACCCCACCCAGGCGGCGTTCGAGGAGCGCGTCACGGCGCTGGAGGGCGGCATCGGGTCGCTCGCGACGGCGTCCGGGGCGGCCGCCGTCAGCTACGCGGTGCAGAACCTCTGCGGAGCGGGCGACAACTTCGTGGCGTCGTCGAAACTCTACGGCGGCACCTTCGCGCTGTTCGCCCATACGCTGCCGCAGTTCGGCATCGAGTGCCGGTTCGTGGACGCTGACGATCCCGCGTCCCTGGACGCCGTCGTCGACGACCGCACCAAGCTCGTGTTCGGCGAGAGCATCGGCAACCCGGCGCTCAACGTCATGGACATCGCCGCCTGGGCCGACGCCGCCCACTCCCACGGGCTGCCGCTGATCATCGACAACACGGTGCCGACGCCCTACCTGTGCCGGGTCTTCGACCACGGCGCAGACGTCGCGGTGCACGCGGCCACCAAGTACATGGGCGGGCACGGCACCCACATGGGCGGGGTGCTGGTCGACTCGGGTCGCTTCGACTGGCTGGCCAACGCCGACCGCTTCGGCAACCTGACCTCGCCCGACCACGCCTACCACGAGACCGTCTGGACGGACGCCGCCGGCCCGGCCGCGTTCATCGTCCGGGCCCGGACGATCCTGATGCGCAACATGGGCGCCACGATCTCGCCGACCAACGCCTGGCAGCTGATGATCGGGCTCGAGACCCTGCACCTGCGCATGGAGCGCCACAGCGAGAACGCCCTCACGATCGCCCGGTTCCTGGCCGCCGACCCGCGGGTGGCCTGGGTGCAGTACCCGGGGCTGGAGGACGACCGCTACCACGAGGTCGCCCTGCGCACCCTGGACGGCCGCGGCTTCGGCGGGCTGCTCTCGTTCGGCCTCAAGGCCGGACGAGAGGGCGGCTCGGCGTTCATCGAGGCGCTGCAGGTCTTCAGCCACCTCGCCAACATCGGGGACGCCAAGTCGCTGGCCATCCACAGCGCCACCACGACCCACTCGCAGCTGACCGCCGACGAGCTCGTCGTAGCGGGAGTGGCGCCGGAGGGCGTCCGGCTCAGCATCGGCATCGAGAACGCCGACGACCTCATCGCCGATCTCGACCAGGCATTGGCGGCGAGCTGACGGTGCTGCACGAAGACGATCCCGGCTCGGTCGGACTGGTCGAGACCGCCTCCGTCCGGCTCTTCACCGCGGACGCCCCGCTGACGCTGGCGTCCGGACGCACGATCGGCCCGGTCGACGTGGCGTACGAGACCTACGGAACCCTCAACGCGGACGCCTCGAACGCCGTCATGGTCTGCCACGCGCTCACCGGGGACGCCCACGCGGCCGGCTGGCACCCGGGCGCTAAGGGCCCCGGGTGGTGGGACAACCTGATCGGGCCCGGCAAGGCGCTCGACACGAACCGGTTCTTCGTGATCTCGGCCAACCTGCTCGGCGGCTGCCGGGGCACGACGGGGCCGTCCTCGATCAACCCGGCCACCGGCTACGTCTACGGGCTCGACTTCCCGCTGCTGGCGATCGAGGACTTCGTCGAGGTGCACCGGGCGCTGATGCGCCACCTCGGCATCGCACGCCTGCTCGCCGTCATCGGTGGGTCGATGGGCGGCATGCAGGCCCTCGAGTGGTCGCTGCGCTACCCCGACGAACTGGCGAACGCGGCGATCATCGCGGCGTCCTCGCGGCTGACGGCGCAGAACATCGCGTTCTCGGCCGTCGCGCGGCGGGCGATCATGGACGACCCCAACTTCCTGGGCGGCCAGTACAGCGAGGCCGGCGTGAACCCCGACATGGGCCTGTCGATCGCACGGATGATGGCGCACATCACGTACCTGTCCGAGGACGCGCTCACCGAGAAGTTCGGCCGGTCGCCCCAGTTCGCGGCCTCGCGGCGCGGTTTCGGGGTCGACTTCGCGGTGGAGTCGTACCTCGACCATCAGGCCGAGATCTTCCTGGAGCGGTTCGACGCGCTGTCGTACCTCTACCTGACCCGCGTCATGGACTACTTCGACCCGTTCGCAGCGCACGACCTGCGAGCGCTCGGGCGTCCGGTCAACTACCTCGTGCTGAGCTTCGACACCGACTGGCGGTTCTCGACCGCGCACAGCCGGCGGATCGTCCGGCACCTAGAGGCGGCCCGCTACCCGGTGACGTTCCGCGAGATCGTCTCGCCGTGGGGGCACGACTCGTTCCTGCTCGTCATCGACCCCTACCACGACACCCTCCGGGCGTGGTTCGACCGGGCCCTGGAGGTGGCGCGGTGAACGCGACGAACTGGCAGAGCGGTCCGCTGCGCGCCGACCTGGCCCTCGTGGCCGAGCAGATCACGGCGGGCTCGCGCGTCCTCGACCTGGGCTGCGGCTCGGGCTCGCTGCTGGCCTGGTTGATGGCCGAGCGCGGCTGCACGGGCACGGGCGTCGAGATCGATCCGGCGAAGGTGCTCAAGGCGATCAGGCGCGGGGTGCCGGTCATCGAGCTGGACGTCGATCACATGCTGGCCGAGTTCAGCGACGCGTCCTACGACGTGTGCGTGCTGTCGCGGACCATCCAGACCATCCAGCGTCCCGAGCACGTCCTGCGCGAGATGGGACGCATCGCCGGGCTCCTGATCGTGTCGGTGCCGAACTTCGGCTGGTGGGGCCACCGGCTCCGCCTGTTGGGCGGCCGGATGCCGATGTCGAAGGAACTGCCGTACTCCTGGTACGACACCCCCAACATCCGGCACACCACGCTGGTCGACCTGGAGGGCCTCTTCGACTCGCTCGGCTTCACGGTCGTGAAGCGGTTCACCTTCACCGAGGACGGCCGCCGGCTCCGCATGCAGGGCGCCCGCGCGGCGAACCTGACGGCAGGCGCCGCGGTCTACGTGTTGCGTCCCGAGTAGGCCGGACGCCTCAGCCGACCAGCGCCTTGACGATCCGCTCGGCCGCGCCGCCCAGGTTGAGCTCGTCGGCCAGGGCGGCGAAGCGCTCGGGGTCGCGTGGCGTCCGCGGGAGCGTCAGGTCAGCCTCCGGCAGGGCGACGTCGCGGTCGCACGTGACGACCTGGGACGCCGCCGCCAGGTAGTCCACATGGCCCGCGATCGCCCGGCGCACCGTGGTGCCCAGGGAGTCGCAGTGGGCCACGATCCCCTCCAGATCGCCGTAGGCGGCCAGCAGGGACGCCGCCGTCTTCTCCCCGATCCCCTTCACCCCGGGCAGGCCGTCGGACGCGTCGCCGCGCAGCGTGGCGAAGTCGGCGTACTGGCGTCCGGTGATGCCGTAGCGCGCGAGCAGCCACGCGTCGTCGACCCGCTCGTGCTTTCGGACGCCGCCGGCGACGTACAGCACCCGGACGCCCCGGGCGTCGTCGACCAGCTGGAAGAGGTCGCGGTCTCCGGTGATCACGTCGACAGGCCCGGACGCCCGCGCCGCCAGGGTGGCCAGCACGTCGTCGGCCTCGAAGCCGTCCACGCCGACGACCGCGAGGCCGAGGGCGTCCAGGACGTCGAGGATCAGCGGCACCTGCGGGGTCAGCAGGTCGGGCACCTCCTCGACGAAGCCGGACGGCGACCCTGCGGTCTGCACCGGACCGGCCGGAGCCTCGGACGCCACCCGGTGCGCCTTGTACGACGGAACCAGCGCCACGCGCCAGGCGGGACGCCAGTCGTTGTCCCAGCAGCAGGCGACGTTGGCGGGGCGGTAGTCCGTGATGAAGCGGGCCAGGAAGTCGAGCAGACCGCGGACGGCGTTGACGGGGCGTCCGTCACGCGCTGTGAGGGTGGCCGGGATCCCATAAAAAGCACGGAAATACAGCGATGCCGTATCAAAAAGTTGCGATGAGCCCGTGGTCACACCGCCAATCGTGACACAATCTGCGCATGGAAAGCACGGACCGGCGCATCCTGGGGCTCCTCGCACGGGACGGCCGTATGTCGTACACCGACATCGGCCGCGAGACCGGGCTTTCCACCTCGGCGGCTCAGCAGCGGGTCCGGCGTCTCGAGCAGCGCGGGGTGATCACCGGTTACCGCGCTCTCGTCGACCCGGCCGCGCTCGACAAGATGCTGACCGCCTTCGTCGAACTCCGCCCGCTCGCACCCGCCGAAGACGACAACATCGCCGAGAAGGTCAGCTCCCTCACCGACGTGGTCTCGTGCTACTCGGTCGCCGGGCAGGCGTCCCACATCCTGATGGTCCAGGTGGGCTCGCCCCAGGAGCTCGAGACGCTGCTCAGCCGCATCCGCCAGCTCGCGCGCGTGTCCACCGAGACGACCCTGGTGCTCTCGGTCGCCTTCGAGGACCGTCCGCTCGTCTAGCGCCCGAGCCGCGCGAGGAACAGCGCCTCAGCCACGGCCGCCTTCTCGAAGTCGCCGAGGTCGACCGACTCGTCCAGCCCGTGCATGCGCGAGTCGGGGTCGACGATGCCCGTCAGCAGGACGGCGGCCTCGGGGTAGAGCGCCATCAGGGTGCCGGCCAGCGGGATCGAGCCGCCCATGCCGACGAACTCGGGCTCGACGCCCCAGCTGTCGCGCAGGGCGCCGACGGCCGTCCGGGCGGCCGGGTGGTCGAACCCGAGGACGCAGCCCGCCGCGCCGTTCTCGTCGGAGAAGCTCACCTGGGCCCCGAAGGGCGCGTGCGCCGCGAGATGCTGCTTCAGCCGCTCCAGCGCGGCGACCGGGTCCTGGGTCGGCGCGATCCGCATGCTGATCCGGGCGCGCGCCGCGGGGACCAGCGTGTTCGAGGACGCCTCGACGGCCGGGGCGTCCAGGCCGATGACCGTGATGGCCGGCTTGCCCCACAGCCGCTCGACGAGGCGTCCGGTGCCGATGAAGTCGCCGCCCGGCAGTAGCCCCGACTCCTCCCGCAGCCGATCCTCCGGGTAGTCGAGTTCGGCCACCGGCGTGGTGTCGAGCCCCGCGACGGCGACGGAACCATCGGCGTCCCAGAGCGTGCCGAGCAGTCGGCAGAGCGCGGTGACGGCGTCCGGGACGGCCCCGCCGTACTGCCCAGAGTGCACCGCGTGGTCGAGGGTGCGCAACTCGACGACGAGGTCGACCAGCCCGCGCAGCGACGACGTGAAGGCCGGACGCCCCACGGCCCAGTTGCCCGAGTCGAGCACGACGAAGACATCCGCGGCGAGGTCGGCGGCGTGGGCGTCCAGGAACGCCCCCATCGATGGCGATCCGACCTCCTCCTCGCCCTCGGCGAACAGCGTGACGCCCACGCCGAGGTCGTCGCCCAGAATCTGGCTGAGCGCCCGCAGCGCCGCCAGGTGCACGGCGATGGCTCCCTTGTCGTCGACAGCCCCGCGGCCGTAGAGGCGTCCGTCACGCTCGGTCGTGGTGAAGGGGTCGGACGTCCACGCCCCCGGATCACCCGTCGGTTGGACGTCGTGGTGGGCGTACAGGCACACGGTCGGCGCTCCGGCCGGCCCGGGCCGGCGCGCGATCACGGCCGGACGCCCGCCCGGCACCGAGACCACCCGGACGTCCGGCCAGCCCAGACCGCGCGCGAGGCCGGCGACGGCGTCCGCGCTTGCCGCGACGTCGGACGCGTGCTCGGACGCGATGCTCACCGACGGGATGGCGACCAGCGTCGCGAGGTCGCTGAGTGCACGGGGGAGTTCGCGCGCGACAGCGGCGCGGAGGGTCTCGACATCGGTCATGGGGCGACCCTACTGCGAGGGGCCGACAGCCGGACGCGTGGCTGAGGCCCGAAGGCGGAGGCCCCGGGGAACCTCTCAGCGGCGCGGGCTACCCTTCAACGCGTGACTTCGACGACGGCCGCCCGGCGCCCCGTGGAGGGGCGCGCGCGGGCGTCCACCGCGCTGCTGCTGCCGTTCGCGATCGGCGGGGGACTGTTGGGGTCCACCGCGTTCCAGCCGCTCGGCTGGTGGCCCGCGGCGTTCGCGGCGGTGTTCGTCCTGGCGCTGGTGGTCCGCCAGGCGCCCCGGCTGCGCTCCGCTCTGGCCCTGGGGCTGGCGTACGGCCTGTCGTTCAACCTCGTGACCCTGGGCTGGCAGGCGCAGATCCTGGTGGCGTCCTATCTGGGCCTGGCCGCGATCCAGGCCGTCTACTTCGCCGTGCTCGCGGGCCTCCTGTACGCCGTCCGCGACCTGAGGTGGACGCCGTTGGCGTCGGCGGCCTGCTGGGTGCTGGTCGAGGCGGTGCAGGCGCGCTTCCCGTTCGGCGGCTTCAGCTGGACCCGTCTGGGCTACACCGCCGTCGACACCCCGCTCGCCGGGCTCTACCCCCTGGCAGGCGCGCCGGTGGTCTCCTTCGCGGTCGCGCTGGTCGGGCACACGGCGGCCTGGGCAGTCACGTCCGCGCCGGCTGCCAGGCTCCGCCGCGCCGCCATCGCAGGGGCCGTCGCGGTCGCGGTCTTCCTCGCCGGCGCCGCGGGCACGCTGGTCCCGGGCGCCCCGGCGGACGCCGCGACGATCGACGTCGGCTGGGTGCAGGGTGGGGCGTCCGGGGAGGGGTTCTACGGGCTCGGCGAGGCCGGTCAGACTACCCTCAACCACGCCGCGCAGACCCGGACTCTGATGGCTCAGGTGGCGGCCGGCCGCTACCCGAGCCCGGCCTTCATCGTCTGGCCAGAGAACGGAACCGACTCGGACCCGTTCGTCGACGCGACCGCGAACAAGGTCCTGGCCGACGCCGTGGCCGACGCCGGCGTCCCGATCCTCGTCGGCGTCCCGACCAACGGACCCGAGGCGGGGGAGCGGCAGACGACCGACCTGTGGTGGACCAACGCCGGCGCCGTTGCCCGCTACGACAAGCGCGATCTCGTGCCGTTCGGCGAGTGGATCCCGTTCCGGGACGTTCTGTTGCCTCTGATCCCCATCCTCTCGGTGATCGGCGACCAGGCGATCCCGGGCGACAAGCCGGGCGTCCTGAACGTCACCGGCCCCGACAACCGGCCGCTCGCCGTCGGCGTCGCGATCTGCTACGAGGTCGCGTTCGCCGACACGATGTTCGACACGGCGAACGCGGGCGGCGAGGTGGTGATCGTCGGCAGCAACAACGCGATGTTCCAGGGCACCTCGCAGATCGAGCAGCAGTTCGCCATCACGCGCGTGCGGGCCGCGGAGATGCGCCGCGAGATCCTGGTCGTCACGACGTCCGGCATCAGCGGGCTGATCGACGACCACGGACGCGTCGTCCTGCGCGGCGCCGAGAGCGTCGCCGACTCCGGCGTCGTCACGATGACCCGCACGACCGTCAAGTCCCCCGAACTGCTCGGCGGCTGGGCGCTCGAGTACGTCATCGCGGCGCTGGGCCTCGCCGCCCTGGCGGTGGCGGCCGTGGGCGCCGTCCGTGGCCGTGGGGGACAATGGACGCCGGGCGCTCGCCCGGGACAGCGAAGAGGGAGATGAAGGTGGACGCCGCGCGTCTGGACAGGGTCCTCGTGATCGTGCCGACCTACAACGAGATCGAGAACATCGACATGATCACCGGCCGCCTCCGCCAGGCCGTGCCGGAGGCCGACGTCCTCATCGCCGACGACAACTCTCCCGACGGCACCGGACGCCGCGCCGACGAGCTGGCGGCGTCCGACGACCACATCAAGGTGCTGCACCGCAAGGGCAAGGAGGGCCTGTCGGCCGCCTATCTCGCGAGCTTCCGCTGGGGGCTGGAGCGCGACTACGACGTGCTGGTCGAGTTCGACGCGGACGGATCCCACCAGCCCGAGGAGCTGCCCAGGCTGCTCGCCGCGCTTGAGAACGCCGACATGGTGAAGGGCTCCCGCTGGGTCGAGGGCGGCAGCGTCGTCAACTGGCCCAAGTCGCGCGAGCTGATGTCGCGCGGCGGCAGCATCTACACCCGGCTCATGCTGGGCATTCCTGTCAAGGACATCACCGGTGGGCTGAACCTGTTCCGCCGCGCCACGCTCGAGGCGATCATCGACGACATCCACGCCGGCGGCTACGGCATCCAGCGCGACCTGACGTTCTACGCGCACCGCAAGGGGTTCCGCATCGCGGAGGTGCCGATCGAGTTCGTCGAGCGCGAGCGGGGGCAGAGCAAGCTCGGCGGCGACGTCGTGATCGAGGCCCTCGGCAAGACGACCCGCATGGGCCTGCAGTACCGCGGCGCCCAGGTCGCAGGAGCCGCCAAGGATGCCGGCCGGTTCGCCGCCGCCGTCGCCCGCACCGGGGCCCGGACGGTCGCCGATATCACCCGCACCGAACGCGGCGGCCCCCAGTGAACGACCCGAACCCGATGAGAAGCCACCGGTGAAACGCTCCCAGATCGCGCTGCTCGTCCTCGGCGTCCTCGCGATCGCCGAGATCGTCCTGCTGTCCGCGGTGGGGCGCGCGATCGGCGCCGTCCCGCTGCTGCTGATCCTGATCGGGGAGGCCGTCATCGGCGGCTGGCTGGTCAGGCACGAGGGGGCGAAGGCATGGGCGTCCCTGCGCGACGCGCAGCGCGACCCGGCCCGGCAGGGCGCCACGCTCTCGGACGCCGGCCTCATCCTCGCCGGCGCGCTGCTGCTGATCCTGCCCGGCTTCATCTCGGACGCCGTCGGCCTGCTCTTCCTCATCCCGGCGACGCGCGGGCTGGCCCGCCAGGGCGTGACCGCGTTGTTCGCCAGCCTGACCCGCGGCTACCGGGACCAGATCGACCTGATGGCCGCCCGCACCGACCCGGGCTCGGTCGTCGAGGGCCAGGTGGCGGAGACGCCCCACCGGCCTGCGGAGACGCCTAACCCGCCTGATGACGAGGGCGACGGACCGCTCGTCATCAGGGGTGAAATCGAGCCCTGAGCGGCACCGCGTTCGGAGCGGGACGGTTGGGGCTCACTGGTCCTTGCGGATCTCCTCCAGCCTCTCGGCGAGGATCTCCTCCAACTCTGGGATCGACCGCCGCTCGCGCAGCATGTCCCAGTGGGTGCGCTGCGGCTTGGTCTCCTTCGCCTCGGCCTGGACGCCGTCGGCGCGGCTGGCCATCCGTCCGCACCGGGGACACTCCCACTCGGTGGGCAGCTCGGCCTCCTCGGCGAAGGTCCTGGTGAAGTGGTGGTCGTTCGGGCACACGAATTCGAGGTCCCGGCGGGCGGCCAGTTCGACGCCCGACGAATCCGCCAGGCTCTTCGAGCCCAAGCCGTGCCCCCTGAGCGCCTTGTCGGCCATGGCTGCCTCCCTGTCGTTGCCTGATCTCTCAACGGCCCGCGGACGCCGTTTGTTCCGTCAGCATGCCCCCCACAGGCCCCGTTCAACCAGGACGGCGCGCAGGGACTCGACATCGTCGCTGACGAGCCCGTCGACCCCGAGGTCGATCAGGCGGTGCATCTCGGCCGCGTCGTTGATCGTCCAGACGTGGACGACGCGTCCGGCCCGGTGGGCGGCCGCGATCAGGGCGGGCTTCACCAGCAGCAGGCGGGTGGTCTCATCGCGGACCGGGATCTGCAGGGCCTGGCCGGCCGGCACGGCGTACCGTCGCGCCCCGACGCCGTACGCGTAGAGCAACACGCCCGCCGGGGCCACCGAGGTGGCGACCAGAGACCCGGCGAGCCGCCGGAAGGCGCCGATTCGGCGGTTGCTGAACGACCCGACGCACACACGATGCTGGGCGGCGTGGCTCGCGATCGCACGGGCGAGCGGGAGCGTCGCGGCGTCCGCCTTGATGTCGATGTTGAAGAACGTGTCGGGGAAGGTCTCCAGCAGCTCGTCGAGGGTGGGGATCGGCTCGCGCCCGCCGATCCGGGCGGCGCTCACCTGCGACCACGGCAGGTCGCGGACCGCACCAGCGGCGTCCGTGACCCGGTCGAGATGCTCGTCGTGGAAGGCGATCAGGACCCCGTCGGAGGTGGCGTGAACGTCGGTCTCCAGGTGCGTGTAGCCCAGCTCGACGGCCGAGCGGAAGGCCGCCACCGAGTTCTCGACGTCGGCGCCCGCAGCCCAGCCGCCCCGGTGCGCGAGGGCGCAGAATCGTCCGGCGAAGTAGGCGTAGTCCCGGGCGCGCACGCGCTCACAGTAGGGCACCCGGCGTGCTGGCAGAATGATCCGCCGTGACCAAGATCGTCTCCATCCAGTCGTCGGTGGCCTACGGCCACGTGGGCAACAGCGCCGCGACGTTCCCCCTCATGCGTATGGGCTGCGAGGTGCTGCCGGTGCTGACCGTGCACTTCGCGGCGAGCACCGTCTACGGCAAGCCGCGTGGGCCACTGCTCACCCCCGAGCAGGTCGGCGACGTCGTGCTCGGCATGGACGAGCTGGGCGTCCTCGATGACGTGGACGCCGTCCTGTCCGGCTACCAGGGGGCGCCGGCGATGGGCGCGCGCATCCTCGAATCGGTGCGCACGATCAAGGAGCGCAGCCCCCGCGCGGTGTACTGCTGCGACCCCGTGATGGGCGACGTCGGACGCGGCTTCTTCGTGATGGAGGGCATCCCCGAGTTCCTGCGCGACGAGGTGATGGCCGTGGCCGACATCGTCACGCCCAACCACTTCGAGCTGAACTACCTGGTCGCACGCGAGACCTCGACGATGGCCGAGATCGTGGACGCCGCCCGCGAGGTGCGCGCGATGGGCCCGGGGGTCGTGCTGGTGACCTCCGCGGTCGCCTCGGACGCTCCGGCCGACCAGATCCACATGATCGCGGTCGACGACGCGGGCGCCTGGCGCGTGACGACACCCACGATCGCCCGCGACTTCACCGGCTCGGGCGACGTGACCGCCGCGGTGTTCCTCAACTACTTCCTGCGCGGGGGCATCGTCGAGGGCCTCGAGAAGACCGCGGATATCGTGTTCGGACTGCTCGCCAAGACCGCCGAACTCGGACGCCGCGAGCTGGCCATCGTGCCGGCGCAGGACGAGTTCGTCGCCCCGACCTACCGCTTCACGGCCGAGCGGATCGGCTGAGTTCTTCGCCCGAGTGGCGGTCAGCCGAAGAAGGTCTCGATCCGCGCGCCAAGGGCGTTGAGGCGGTTCGGCAGGTCTTCGTAACCGCGGTTGATCACGTAGATGTCGCGCAACAGGGTCGACCCGGTGGCGGCGAGGGCGGCCAGCAGCAGGCAGACCGCGGGCCGAAGGGCGGGCGGGCAGACCATTTCCTGAGGACGCCAGCGCGTCGGCCCCTGCACCAGCAGCCGGTGCGGGTCGAGCAGCTGGGTGTTGGCACCGAGCTTGTTGAGCTCGGTGAGGTGGATGGCCCGGTTCTCGTACACCCAGTCGTGGATGAGCGTCCGGCCGTCGGCGACCGCCGCGATGACCGCGAAGAACGGCAGGTTGTCGATGTTGAGCCCCGGGAACGGCATCGGATGGATCTTGTCGGTCGCCGAGTGCAGCTTGCTCGGCCGCACGGTGACGTCCACCAGCCGGGTCTGGCCGTTCTCGGCGGCGTACTCCTCGGAGAGGACGTAGTCGAGGCCCATCTCCGCGAGGATCGCGAGTTCGATCTCCAGGAACTCGATGGGTGCGCGCTCGATCGTCAGCTCGGAGTCGGTGACGATCGCGGCGGTGATCAGGCTCATCGCCTCGATCGGGTCCTCGGCCGGGACGGCCGTGACGTCGGCGTCGATCCGCTCGAGCCCGGTGACCCGCAGGGTGGTGGTGCCGATGCCCTCGACCCGCACACCCAACTGCTGAAGGAAGAAGCAGATGTCCTGGACCATGTAGTTCGGCGACGCGTTCCGGATCACCGTCGTGCCGGGGTAGAGGGCGGCGGCCATCAGCACGTTCTCGGTGACGGTGTCGCCGCGCTCGGTCAGGGTCACGTTCCGGACCCCGGGCGCCACGTCCCGCACGTGCGCCTTGTACCAGCCCTCCTTGGCCTGCACCTCGAGCCCGAAGTTGTGGAGCGCCTGCAGGTGCGGCGTGACGGTGCGGGTGCCCAGGTCGCAGCCCCCGGCGTACGGCAGCTTGAACTCGCCGAAGAGGTGCAGCAGCGGCCCCAGGAACATGATCACGCTGCGGGTGCGGCGGGCGGCCTCGACATCCATGGACGCCAGGTCGAGTTGCTTGGGACGCACCAGTTCGAGCTCGCTGCGGTCCTCGGACCAGGTCGCCCGGACGCCGATGCTCTCCAGCACCTCCAGGATGCGATTGACCTCCTCGATGCGGGCGATGCCGCGCAGGACCGTCCGGCCCTCGTTGAGCAGGGACGCGCACAGCAGGCCGACGGCCGCATTCTTCGAGGAGCGGACCTTGATCGAGCCGCTCAGTTTGGTGGGCCCGCTGATCCGCAGGTGCATGGCCGGCGCCTTGTCGGACCCGGTCGGATCCATCAGCGCTTTGGCGTAGCGGTTGAGCAGCGCCATGTCGGGCTCGCGCTCGCCGTTCTCGATCTGGTCGATCGCCCGGACGCCCACGTTGAGGGCCTGCGCGATGCTCTGCTTGCTCAAACCGCGCTGGTTGCGCACGTTGCTGAGCAGGCTGCCGAGGCTGCTGGGAGAGTCCGTCACGGGGCGTCAGTCTAGCTGAGGCGGGACGCCACCTCTCTTGGGGGGTGGTCATCGCTAGAGTGACGCGCATGAGCTCGCACTTCGACGTCGTTGTCCTCGGAGCCGGCCCCGGCGGCTACGTGGCAGCCATCCGCGCCGCCCAATTGGGCCTCAAGACAGCCATCATCGAGAAGGAGTACTGGGGCGGTGTCTGCCTGAACGTGGGCTGCATCCCGACCAAGGCGCTGATGCGCAACGCGGAGGTCGTGAACATCCTCAATCACGACGCGGCGAAGTTCGGCATCACCGGTGAATTCACGTTCGACTACGGCAAAGCCTTCACGCGCAGCCGTGACGTCGCGGACAAGTCGGCCGCCGGCGTCCACTACCTGATGAAGAAGAACGCGATCACCGAGATCAACGGCTGGGGTACGTTCACCGGCCCCAAGGCGATCTCGGTCGCCACGAACGAGGGCGGCACCGAAGAGGTCACGTTCGAGAACTGCATCATCGACGCCGGCGCCACGGTGAAGCTGCTGCCGGGCACCCAGCTCTCGGCCAACGTGGTCAGCTACAAGGAGCAGATCCTGGCTGAGGCGCTGCCGAAGTCGATCATCATCGGCGGCTCCGGCGCGATCGGCACCGAGTTCGCCTACCTGCTGAACAGCTACGGCGTCGAGGTCACGGTCGTCGAGTACCTGGACCGGCTCGTCCCGCTCGAGGACGCCGAGGTCTCCGCCGAGCTGGCCCGCGCCTTCCGCAAGCTCAAGATCAAGACGATGACCTCGACCGCCGTGCGCGCCGTCGAGGACACGGGCAGCGGCGTCCGGGTCACCGTCGAGCCCGCCAAGGGCGGCGAGCCGAAGATCCTGGAAGCCGAGAAGATGCTGCAGGCCATGGGCTTCGCGCCGCGCATCGAGGGCTACGGGCTGGAGACCACCGGCGTCGCGCTCACCGAGCGCGGGGCGATCGCGGTCGACGACGCCATGCGCACGAACGTCCCGGGCATCTACGCGATCGGCGACTGCACCGCGAAGATGATGCTCGCCCACACCGCCGAGGCGATGGGCATCGTGGCCGCCGAGGCGATCGCCGGGCTCGCCACGACGCCGCTCGACTACGACATGATCCCGCGCGCCACGTTCTGCCACCCGCAGATCGCGTCGATGGGCTACTCCGAGGCGCAGGCCAAGGAGAAGGGCTACGACGTCAAGGTCGCGAAGTTCCCGTTCAGCGCCAACGGCAAGGCGCGCGGCATGGGCGAGAGCGCCGGCTTCGTCAAGGTCGTCGCGGACGCGAAGTACAACGAACTCCTCGGCGTCCACATGATCGGTCCCGAGGTCACCGAGCTGCTGCCCGAGGTCGTCCTGGCCCAGCGGTGGGATCTCACCGCCGACGAGGTCGGCCGCACCGTCCACGCCCACCCGACGCTGTCCGAGGCCATCAAGGAGGCCATGGAGGGCATCGCCGGCCACATGATCAACCTCTGACGAGCCTCACCTTCGGCGGCCGCCTCATCCGGGGCGGCCGTCGACACGCCCGGACGCCGCAGGTGCTGGGATCTCGATCATCGTGACGTTGCATTTGTGGGAGCAAACGAGATGTCACGCTGACCGACCCCTGCGGTGGCGAGCCGGAGGGGTTTCGCTGCGGGGGCGGGGTCCCTTCCTCGGGTTGGGTCTCGCTGCGGGATCGGGGCCGCGTCCCGCCCTGCTCCGCCGGACGCCGCAGGCGTCCTCCGGCTCCGCAATGCCCGTCCGCGCCCTGACGCGGCCCCGCTCCCTCCGCTCCCACGCGGGTGCGCACGGTTGGGTGGTGCCGTCGCACGTCTGTGCCCTGACGCGGCCCCGCTCCCTCCGCTCCCACACAGGTGCGCACGGGCGGGTGATGCCGTGGCACGTTCTCGGCAGGGACCTCCGCGGGCCCCGGACGGTGCTCGGCCGGCCCGGGCATGTCCGCTTCCCGGTGACCCTGAACGGAGTACGCCCCCTTCGGGGCAGTTGGCCCCTCTGAAGCGAGTTCGCCCCCCGGATCCGCGGGGCGAAGTGCCCGCAAGGGGGCGAACGTCCCGGAGAGGGGCGGACTGGCCCCAGCCTGGTGGTCGACTGCGAAACCACTCCCAGCCGAGAGACGGGGCCGATTCGACGCCAGCCTGCCATCACGCCGCCAGGGGAGCGAGGAGGCGATCCGGCGCAGGAATTTCCCCGGGCCGATCGCGCGAACGGGGCCCCGTCGACAAGTCGGCCGCATCCCGGCGGGCCTGCGACAGCCACCCGACGGGCCGGCGTCCGGCGTCGGACCAGGAATCGCCCTAGGGTGCCGCACATGGACTACCTCGAGGTGAACCGGGCCAATTGGGACAGCCGGGCTCCGATTCACGCGAAGGCCTACGGCATCGAGGGGCTGCTGGCCGACCCGACAGCGCTCTCCGACGTCGTGCGCTTCGACCTGCCCCGACTGGGCGACCTCACCGGCCTGGACGTCCTTCACCTGCAGTGCCACATCGGCACCGACACCCTCAGCCTGCACCGCCTCGGCGGGCGAGTGACGGGACTCGATCTCTCGCCGGCCTCCCTACACCAGGCACGCGCGCTCGCCGAACGGGCCGGGGCGCCGATCGAGTACCTGGAAGCCGACGTCAACTCCGCATCGGACGCGCTTGCCGGCCGGCAGTTCGACCTGGTGTTCACCGGCATCGGCGCGATCTGCTGGCTCCCCAGCATCCGGCGGTGGGCCGAGGTAGTGGCGAAGCTGCTGCGTCCTGGGGGACGGCTGTTCATCCGGGAGGGCCACCCCGTGCTCTGGTCGTCGGTGGTGGTGCGGCTGGGCACCGACCCTGAGGACCGCGCCCAGCAACCGTGGATCTCCGGCGCCGACCAGGCGACGTTCGCCCTCGAACTTCCCTACTACGAGCGCGAGGACCCACTCGTCTGGCACGACGAACGGACCTACGTCGGCGACGAGCCGGTGACCTCGCCCACGTCGATGGAATGGAACCACAGCCTCGGCGAAATCATCACGGCCCTCCTGGACGCCGGCCTGCGGCTGACCTCGTTCATCGAGCACGACAGCGTCCCGTGGGAGGCGCTCCCAGGGCTGATGGTGTTCGACGAAGTGACGGGCGAGTACCGCCTGCGCGACCGGCCGGAGCGGTTGCCCGCGTCCTACACCCTCACCGCGGTCAAGGAGTGACTGCAGTCGGCGAACCGCAGGACCACCCCATTGCCCTGGTGCCCATCCGGACGACAGTGGCACGCGTGCCACGTCGGGACGCCGAGTGTCCGGGCGGCTGCCCGTGAGGTCAGCCCTCGGCGGCCGCACGGAGGGCGTCCACGTCGATCTTGCGCTGTTTCATGAGCGCGGACGCCGCACGCGCGCGTCCGTCGTCGTCGAGGGACGCCATCAGCGCGAGGTAGGCGCGGGGGACGATCTGCCAGGACAGCCCGTACCGGTCGACGAGCCAGCCGCACATGCTCTCCTGGCCGCCGTCGGTGAGGGCGTCCCACAGGCGATCGGTCTCGGCGTCCGTGTCGGTGGTGACCACGATCGAGGCGGCCGGCGTGAAGGCGAAGTCGGGGCCGCCGTTGAGCGCCTGGTAGGGGACGCCCTCGAGCGTGAAGTCGACCACCATGACGCTGCCGGGCTCGCGGTCGCGCACGCCCTCGGGATACCGCTCGACGTGCCTGATCTCGGAGTTGGGCAGGAGCGAGGTGTAGAGGCGGGCGGCGTCCTCGGCCTGGGTGTCGAACCAGAGACAGGTGCTGACAGCGGACACGGATCGTCCTTTCGGTGGGGCCGCCCTCAGGGGGCTTGCGACAGAGGCGCCACTCTAGGATCCGGGCCCGAAACGGCCAAGGGCCCCGCGCTCAGCGCAGGGCCCCCGGTTTCGTGATCCGGTTCCTAGCTGGTGCCCGGCAGCGCCTTGGCGTCCTTGGGGATCTCGATGGTGACCGGTTCGTTGAAGTTGCCGAACGTCGCCGTCATGGCCATGCCGGTGCCGCTCTCGAGCACCTCGAGGTCGACCTTTCGGGTGAGCCCCGCGCTGTCGAGCCAGATGTCGTAGGGGAAGTCCTCGGTCACCGTCGGTGCCGCGGTGGAGGTCCCGCCGGCGATGCCGCTGAAGGCTCCGGCGTCCAATGTCAGCTTGTAGTGCTTGGTGGCCGTGCCTTCGACGGTGTCGTCTCCGACGAGGACAGCCTGCTTGACGCCCGACTGCAGCTTCTCGATCATGCTGGCCTGGTCGACCGCGCTGGTGACGCTGCCGCTGGTCTTCTCGATCTGGGCCTTGGTCGTCTTGTACCAGACGTCGGCGAGCTTGATGTAGTAGTTCTCCCCGTCGATCACCATCTCCATGGCGACCGTTCCCAGGTTCATGGTCATCTTGGCCTTCACATGGTCCGCCTGGCTCTGATCCATGACGCTTTCCATCTTCATCGCCTGGGCCTGGGTGCCCGGGACTGTGAGGGTCATGTCGATCTTGGCCGACTGGGTCTTGACATTCTTGGCGGCGGCGACGGCCTGCTTGAGGAGGGCGGCCGCGTCGACCGTGTCGCCGGCCTTGGCTGCGGTCGCGGTACTGGTCGCCACGGCGGGCGAGCCCGTGGCTCCTGCGGTGCCTGCGGGAGCGGTCGTTGCCGTGCCGCTGCAGCCGCCGAGGAACAGCAGCGCCGCGATCGCGAGGACGCCGAATCGGGTGGGGGCAGTCATCGAGATTCCTTTCGGGGATGAGACAGCGCACGTGCGGTGAGCCGTCTACGCCTGTCCGCGGCGTCTTCTTCGGCGCAGCGGGCCGGTCCGACACTATCGCCAGCGTCTGCCCCAGCGCGGCCAACCACGCGGTTATGCTGCCCCGGTGGCCCAGCGGGAGCGGGGGAGCAGAGGCGCTCCCATCGGAGTCCCCACGCGCGGCACCACGAACCCCAACCGGCTCCGCAGGGTCGATCGGTTCTGCGCGGGCCCACTGGCCCCGGTTCTGTGGCGGGCGGGTGAGCGGCCGGTGGTCGTCGACCTGGGCTTCGGGGCGTCCCCGGTCACGGCGGTCGAGTTCCACGACCGGCTGCGCCGCGTCCGGCCGGACCTGCGCCTGGCGGGCGTCGAGATCGACCCCGAGCGCGTGGACGCCGCCGCACCCTGGGCGTCCGAGAACCGGGTCTTCCTGCGCGGCGGCTTCGAGGTGCCGCTTCCGCCGGGCTGGACGAATCCCGTGCTGATCAGGGCGTTCAACGTGCTCCGGCAGTACGACGAGGCCGATGTCGCTGCCGCGTGGAGCTCCCTGACCTCCAGGCTGGCACCGGGAGGCGTCCTCGTCGAGGGCACCTGCGACGAGGTGGGACGGCTCGCGTCCTGGATCACCCTGGACGCCGCCGGCCCACGCCTGTTCACGGTGTCGATCCGGCTCCGCGACCTCCAGCGGCCTGGCGAGGTTGCCGAGCGACTGCCGAAGGCGCTGATCCACCACAACGTCCACGGCCACCCGGTGCACGCCTGGCTCGCGACCCTCGACCGCGCCTGGACGCGGGCCGCACCGTTCGGCGTCCACGGACCCCGGCAACGCTGGCTCAGGACCGTGTCGGCGGTCCGGGACGACGGCTGGCCGGTCCTGCATGGACCCGCCCGCTGGCGCCTCGGGGAGGTCACGGTGCCCTGGGACGCCGTGGCACCAGACGAGCACCGCCGCTGAGCGTGGCCCGCGCGCCGGACCGAGCGAAACGCCTGCCCGGCAAGGCCCCTCCGGGTCTGCTTCGGCGTCCCCGGTATCCTGGAGTCATGCCCCTCCACCCGCTCCGCTTTGCCGCGTCCGCGATCGCCGGCCTCGGCCTGCTCGCCGGCTGCGCCTCCGCGCCGTCCGGGACGGCCACGCCGCCGGGCGAGGGCAGTCCGTCCCCGGCCGTCACGGCGTCCACCGCACAGGTCACGACGAGCGCGGCGACGTCCACGACCGCCGGCCCGGCCAGGGTCACCGAGCCCGCTCCCCAGGGGCTCCCGCGCGGCGGCACGGAGTTCTTCCCGCGGTACCGGCTGTTCGGCTACGTCGGCTACCCCGGTGACAAGGTCCTGGGACGCCTCGGCGAGGGCGACGTCGAGGACCGCATGGCCGAACTCGCCAAGCAGTCCGACGACGAGGGCTGGGCTCAGGGCCGCGAGATCATGCCGGTCATGGAGCTGATCGTCTCGCTGGCGGTCGCGACGCCGGAGGCCGACGGTCTGTACCGCCTCCGCATGCCCGACTCGGCGATCGCGTCCTGGCTCAACGTGGCTCGCCGGCACAAGGCGATCCTGCTGCTCGACATCCAGCCCGGACGCGCCGACTTCATGAGCGAACTGAAGCACGTCGAGAAGTGGCTCAAGGAGCCCGACGTCGGCGTCGCCCTCGACCCCGAGTGGGCGGTCGACGCCGGCCAGGTGCCCGGCAAGGTCTTCGGCAACACCTCGGGCCGCGAGCTAGACGCTTGCGCCGCCTACCTCTCGGGCATCGTCAAGGCCAACGGCCTGCCCGAGAAGATGATGGTGTACCACGTCCTGCACCCAACGATCGTGCGCAACGAGGCGGACCTCAAGAAGCACGAGGGGGTCGTGGCGCTGAAGTCCGTCGACGGCATCGGCTCGCCCGCCGCCAAGGTCGACACCTGGGAGAAGGTCGTCGCGACCACCCCCAAGGACATCGCCATGGGCTTCAAGCTGTTCTTCACCGAGGACGTCACCCGCGGTGGCCGCCTGATGACCCGCGCCGAGGTGCTCGCGCTCTCACCGGAGCCCGAGTACGTCATGTTCGAATAGTCGGACGCCGTAGGCTTCAGCCCATGAGCCGCACGATGCACCTGACCGGCGATCCGGCGTCCGACCGCCTGCTCGCCACCGACCCCAACGCCCTCCTGATCGGCATGCTGCTCGACCAGCAGGTGCCGATGGAGAAGGCGTTCGCGGGGCCGGGCGTCCTCGTGCAGCGGCTCGGGGGGCTCGACGTCGCGGCAATCGCGTCCATGGATCCGGACGCCTTCGCGGCCGTCTGCCAGCAGGTACCGGCGATCCACCGGTTCCCGGTGTCGATGGCGATGCGGATCCAGTCGCTGTGCCGCGTCCTGGTCGAGAACTGGGACGGGTCGGCCGCGAACCTCTTCGACGCCCCCACCGGCGCCGAGCTCAAGAAGCGCATCGGCACCCTGCCCGGCTTCGGCGAGCAGAAGGCGCGCATCCTGGTCGCGCTGCTCGGCAAGCAGTGGGGCGTCACGCCGCCCGGGTGGCGCGAGGCGTCCGGCGACTTCGGCCTGGACGGTTACCGCTCGGTCGCCGACATCGTGGACGCCGAGTCGCTCAAGAAGGTCCGCGAGACCAAGCGCGCGGCCAAGGCCGCGGCGAAGGCATCCGGCTAGACCCAACACAGGCGGACGCCGGCACCCAGGGCGGGCGCCGGCGTCCGGACTGTGCTTCTCAGATCACCGTGTCGCGGAGCCCGCAGAACACGTCGGTCGACGGGACGCCGGTGAACTCGCTGCGCCCCTCCAGCTTGTCGATCACGGCCTTGACCGTGTGGTCGTGGTTGTCGTAGGCGTTCACGAACGTCTTCACCTGCGGCACGTCGGCGAGGTGGTAGGGGCAGGCCAGCGAGATGAAGACCACCGGAAGCTCGTGGACGTACCACGGGATGTCCGGGGTGCCCTTGGACGCCGGCCAGTAGACCCGCTCGGTGGGCTGCATGAGCCCGCTGACCTCGGCCACCGAGACCACCATGTCGTAGTTGTCGGTGAGCGCGGCGATGGGGGCCTTGTTCTGGTAGGCGCTCATGACGAGCTTGGCGCCCTCCTCGGCCGACATGCCCTCCAGGCGGTCGGTGAGCGACTCGTACAGCTCGACCGCGTAGCCGCGGGCGGTCAGCTCGTCCGCGACCTTCTGCGCCCCGGACGCCTTCCCGTGCATCCCGTGCGCCATCGGGTTCTTGGGCCCCTTGATCGGCACGACGAGCACCCGCTTGAACTTCTCGGGGCTCAGCGGCAGGACGCCGGCGTCCTTGCTCTTCACGAGCGTGACGGCCTTGTCGGAGACCTCCTCGGCGATCGCTAGGTTCTCGGGCAGGCGGATCTGGGCGAGCGCCTGCTCCTTGGGCGGCAGGATCTGCTCAGCGGGCACCTTGTGCAGGCCGATCCGCGCCTTGAGGCCGAGGGTGCGGGTGACCGCCTCGTCGAGCCGCTCGCGGGTGAGGCGGCCGTCGGCGAGGGCGTCCATCATCCAGCCGAAGTCCTCGTCGGGGTCGTTGAAGAACAGGAACAGGTCACAGCCGGCCATGATTGCCGTCGGCAGCACGTCGCGCCGCCGCATCGCACCGGTCATGCCGACCATGTGCGAGGCGTCCGTCACGACGACGCCGTTGAAGCCCAGCTGACCGCGCAGCAGGTCGGTGGTGATCTCCTTGCTCAGGGTGGCCGGCAGGATGTCTTCGTCGGTCATCGCCGGGTTGAACTTCTTCTGGTAGCTCGGCAGCGCGATGTGGCCGGCCATGATCGACGGCAGGCCCGCGTCGATGAGCGCCGAGTAGACCTTGCCGAAGGTGGCGTCCCACTCGTCGCAGCTGTACCAGTTGGGCGCCGAGCTGAGGTGCTGGTCGCGCTCGTCGATGCCGTCGCCAGGCCAGTGCTTCGCGGCGGGCATGATGTTCGACTCCATGATCCCGCGCATGTACTCCAGCGAGAGCTCGATCGTCTGGTCGGGGTCGGCCGACCACGTGCGGACGCTCACGATCGGGTTGCGCCAGTTGCGGTACAGGTCGACGATCGGGGCGAAGCTCCAGTTGCAGCCGATGGCGGCCGCCTCGATTCCGGCGATGCGGCCCAGTTCGTAGGCGTAACGCTTGTCGGCGGTGGCGGCGACCTTGACCTCCCAGCCGACGTACGTGCCGTCGGAGCAGGCGCCGTTGCCGCCGGCCTCGGTGTTCGCCGCGATGAGCAGCGGGATCTTCGCCCGCGTCTGCAGGATGTTGTTCTGCTCCCAGATGTCGGCGGCCGGGCCGGGCTGATACCGGACGGCGGCGATGTGGTAGCGCTGCACCATCTCGGTCAGGTACGCCTCGTCCCGCGACGAGCCCATGTTGACGAACAGCTGGCCGATCTTCTCGGCGTCGCTCATTCCGGCGAGGGTCTGGGTCACCCAGGCGACGCCCTCGTCGTCGAGATTGAACGGTTTCGCCTTCAGATCCACCATGACAGCTCCTTCGATTCGGTGTTGTCACCAGCATCGGCGTCCGGACGCCGCACGTCTCGTAAGGAGCCCGAGATGCAGCCGTTTGCCACGGCGTCGACCATCTCTGGACGCCGGCCCGAGGTTAAGCAGGGGCCTCAGTCCGCCGGCGCCGCCGGGCCGGTGACGGGGTCACCAAGGTCGGTCAGAGTCGAAGCACGCGGTTCAGAGACTTTTTAGTCCGGGTGGCTAAATAGTACTTAAGTGCCGATCTTCTCATTCTTAAGAATGGTTTCTCAGGTTCTTGGGTGCGCGGCGGGTTGTCTGGGTGTTTGCTGTGCGCAGGCTCGTTCTCTCGGTTGACTGATCGGGGCACTTGTCCGGCTGGTTGAGCGGTCTGTGCGGGTGTCATGGGTGATGCCAGCTACGCCGCTCCTTGTGGGTGGGGGTTTTGTCGTGCGCGCGTCGTCTCGTTTGCTGGTTTGTGTCGTGTTGTGTGTGGGTTTGTTGGCGGCGGGCGGGGTGGGTGTTTCGTCGGCTGAGCCGTTGTCGCCTTCGGCTTCTGGGTCGCCTTCGGCGTCGTCGTCTTCTGTCATGCCGTCGGCGAGTGCGGCACCTTCGGCCTCGTCTTCGTCTGTCACGCCTTCGTCTTCTGCGGCACCTTCGGCGAGTGCGGCGCCGTCGGTCAGTGCGACTCCTTCGGCCTCGGCGACGCCGTCGGTTCCGGCGGCGCCTTCGGAGTCTTCCGCGCAGACGGCTTCGATGTCGGAGGCGTTGGAGCAGGCGAGGGTGTCGGGGGTTCCGGTCGAGGTTGCTGGTTTGACGAGTGAGCGGGTCAGGGTGGTGGCTGATCCGGTGAGTGGGGGTTTTCGGGCGGAGTTGTCGGCTGCGGTGGCGCGGGTTTCGGATGGTTCGGGTGGTTGGCGGGCTCCGGATACGTCGTTGAGGTTGGGCAGTGATGGGGTGTGGCATCCGGTGGCGGCTCGGTTGCCGATCGGGATTTCGAATGGCGGGAAGTCGGCTGGGGATTTGGTGTCGTTGACGGTGTCGGGCTCTCGGGTTGGTGCGGGTTTGGGGGTGGCGTTGCCGTCCCCGACGGTGTCGGGTGATACCGCGACCTATGCCGAGGTGTTGCCGGGGGTGGATGTGGTGGCCCGGGCGTCGGTCGAATCGGTGTCGACTTTTGTGGTGGTGAAGACCCGGGAGGCGGGCAAGAACCCGGCGGTGCGCGGTTTGCGGTTCGTGTTGTCGGGCGCTGGGGGTGGGGCGCGGGCGACCGGCACGGGTGACGTGGTGGTCAAGGACGCCGCCGGGAAGGACCGGGTGCGGTTGTCGGCGGCGGCGATGTGGGACTCGACCGGTACCGCTGCGGGGGTGGCGTCGAAGGAACGGGTGACGCCGGCGGCGCAGGCTCAGGGTCGCGGGTTGAAGGTGGCTGTGGCCGAGGCGGGGGTGTCGGTGGCGCCGGATGCGGCGTTTTTGGATGATCCGGCCACGGTGTATCCGGTGGTGATCGACCCGACGTTCTCCGATTACGGGGCGGATCATTTCAAGCGGTTCGTGTCGAATGATTGTTTCTATTATTCGTCGGACACCGAGGACGGCTTGTATACGGGTAACAAGGCCCGGGTGGGCTATAACGGGTGGGACAAGTCGGCGTCGTCGTGTTATTCGTATTATGAGTCGGAGTTGTTCTACCGGTTCACTTGGCCGACGTCGATGACGGGGAATTATATTCGGTCGGCCCGGTTTGTGCACGAGACGTCGTATTCGGTGCAGCAAGAGTGTGACGTGCAGCATAACGGGTCGCCGATCGATGTGGGGATCACGGACGCGTTCGATGAGGATGCGTCGTCGTGGGATGAGCGGCCCGATTTCTTGGTGGATCCGGACGTGTTCGTGTCGAATGATTACGCGGCCGGGTCGTCGCCGACGTATTGTTCGGTGAAACAGGATATGGAGTGGAACCTGACCGACCAGTTCGCCGATATTTTCCACGACGAGATCGCCGAGGATGTCTATATTGCGATGATCGCCCACGATGACCGGGACCGGAACACGTGGCGCTATTTCGACAATATTTGGGGTGCTGGTCCGGCGTCGCGGCCGTTGCTGATCGTGGAGTATGTGCCGGCCCCGGCGGCTCCGAGCGCGGTGAGGGTGGCGGCTGCGGATGCGTTGGGTGTGCAGGGGTTGTGGTACACGCCGAGTTTGCGGCCGGTGTTGCGGGCGGTGTTACCGGCGCAGACGGGGTGTCCGAGTTCGTCGCCGTGTTACAAGGCACGGTTCGAGGTGTTGTGGCGGGATCCGGGACAGCAGTCCCCGGTGTCGCAGTTCACGGTGGACACCGCCGTGGGGGCGGCGGGTTCGACGGTGTCGGTCCGGGTGCCGGCGGGTCAGGCGCTGCTGCCTGACCGGACCTATGTGGTGCGGGCCTCGACGGTGAACGCCGCCTACCCTGATCTGCCTGCCTCTGCGGCCGTGACGGCCTTGTCGCCGGAGCTGCGCACCTGGACTCCGGCCGGGCAGCCGGCCGCCCCGACGTGGACGGCCGCCTCGATGACGGTGGCGCCGTCGGGGTCGTGGGCGGTGCACGCGGCCACCACGGCAGGGTCGGTGAGCAAGTTCTGCCTGGCGGACGCCGAAGCGGCGGGGCCGGGCACTCGGTGTGTGACCACGACCGCCTCGTCGGCCGATCTGACCTCGGCCGCGCTGGTGGCCGGTGGGAGTCCGTACTCGTTCCGGGTCTGGGTGTGTTACGCGACCAGTGAGTGTGTCGCCTCCACCGCGGTGGCGACGGTGTGGGTGAGTTGACGGCCATGACCAACAAGATCGGCGGCGTGGTTCGGTTTGGTTCGGTGCGGAAGGTGCGGGGGATGTCGGGTCGGCGTGGGTTTGGTGTGGTGGCCGCGGTCACGACGGTGGCGTTGTGGCTGTCGTTGTTTGGTGCGGCGGAGCCGGCTAAAGCAGCCCTGGCGGTGGGGAGCCGGGCCACGATCACCTCGCCGGAGGCACTGGAGCAGACGCCGGTGCAGCCGGTGGTTCCGTTGCCGGACGCCACGCAGGTGGTGCCGGATGTGCAGGGCCGGGTGCCGGTGTGGCCGACGCCGGGGGAGGCCAGGGTGCCCGCGCTGGTGCCGGGCGGTGCGGCTTGGCAGGTGTCAGGTCAGCCGGTCCGGATCGCCTTGGCGGCCGATACGACAGCGGTCGGTGAACTGGGTGTGCGTTCGGAATCGCGGGCCACGGTGGAGGGCCTGGTGGGTGGCGGTCTGGGCGCGGCCTGGACCCTGACCGGACCGGCCGGTGCGGACGTCGAGGTGACGGTCGACTATGCGGGTTTCGCGTCGGCGGCCAGTGCTGGCTGGTCTTCGCGGCTGGGTCTGGTCGCACTTCCCGCGTGTGCCACGAGCACCCCGGACGAGCCGGAGTGCCGCACCGCCAGCCCGTTGACGGCGAACCTCAACAGCACCGCCGCCGGTTCGGTGTCGGGCCGGGTGAGGTTGACCAGCCCGGAGGTGGTCGTCTTGTTGGCGGCCACGACCACGGCGCATGGTGCCGGGGATTTCGCGGCGACCCCGTTAGCGGCGTCGTCGTCGTGGGTGTCTGGCGGCGCCAGTGGCGCGTTCAGCTGGTCGTACCCGTTGTCGGTGCCACCGGCGGCGGGCGGCCTGGCGCCGTCGTTGGCCATTACGTACGACTCGAATGTTGCCAACGGTCGGACCTCGGGGAGCAACAACCAGCCTTCGTGGGTGGGGGAGGGGTTCGAACTCGCTTCGGGGTTCATCGAGCGGAAGTATGCCCAGTGTGCCGATGAGGCCGGTGAAGCGGGGTCGAACAACACCGTCAAGACCGGTGATCTGTGCTGGGGCATCGACGAGCAAGTGTCGAATAATGCGCCGTTCGACAACGCCACGTTGAGTCTGGCCGGGCATTCCGGCGAGCTGGTCCGGGTGGGGAACACGGCGCAGTGGCGGTTGAAGATCGATGACGGCACCCGTGTAGAGAAGGTCGGCTCGGTCGGGTCTTCGTCGGAGTCGTGGAAGGTGACCACGACCGAGGGCACCCAGTACTTCTTCGGCAAAGCATCGGTGAACGGCATCGCCACGAACTCGGTGTGGAAGGTGCCGGTGGCCGGTAACGATGATGGCGAACCCGGCCATGCTTCCAGTTTCGCTTCGTCGTTCAGCAGTGTGGCGTGGCGGTGGAACCTGGACTCGGTGGTGTCGATCACCGGCGACTCGATGACCTACATCTACACGGTCGAGACGAACAAGTACAACAAGAACCTGACCACCGCCACGAGCTATGACCGGGGCGGGTATCTGTCCGAGGTCCATTACGGGGAACGGTCCGGCTCGGAGTCGAGCAACCCGGCCGGCAAGGTCGTCTTCACGGTCGCGGAGCGCTGCTACAGCGATGGTTCGCTGTCCGATTGTGGGTCGGCGACCCCGAACGCGGACAACGGGTTCCATTGGCCGGATGTGCCGGTCGATGCGATCTGTACCGGCTCGTCGTGCACGACGACGCAAACCTCGCCGACGTTCTTCACCCGCAAACGACTGTCCCGGGTCGACACCTACATGGGCGGGGTGAACGTGGACCGCTGGAGCTTGTCGGCCAGCTATCCGGATCCGGGTGACAACTCCCCGGCGGTGTTGTGGCCGGTCAGCATCCAGCACAAAGCCATGTCCGGCACTCAGATCACGTTGCCGGCCGTGACCTTGACGCCGACGATGCGGCCGAACCGGATCACGGGTCTGGACACCGGGTCGGCGTTGACCCGGCCCCGGTTGGGTCAGGTCACCACAGAGACCGGCGCCCAGATCATCGCCAACTACACCGGCCCGGCCGATTGTGACGGCAACGTCGCACCCGCGAGCAATACCCAGCAGTGTTTCCCGGGCTTCTACAGCCAAGGCGGGGAGTCGTCGCTGGAGTGGTTCAACCAGTGGCTGGCCGACAGCGTGTGGGAGTACGACACCGCCGCGGTCGTCGACCAGAACGGCACCGCTGCCACAGCGACGGCCCAAGCCAAACGCACCAGCTACACCTACAGCGGGGGCGGTGCGTGGCGCTACGACGATTCGCCGTTGACCCGGAAGAAGTACCGCACCTGGAACAACTGGCGCGGCTACCAAACGGTGACCACCACCCTCGGCGACCCGGCACTCGGTGACGACCTGTTGGTGACCCTGCAGACGTTCTATCGGGGCATGCACGGCGACAAGGCCGCTGGTGGCGGCACCAAAACGGTCCAGGTCACCGATTCCACCGGGGCCACGGTGGATGATCTGGACTGGCTCGCCGGGATGACCCGCGAGGTCCGCACCCTCACCGCCGTGGGCGGCGGCGAAGTCACCGGTCAGATCGACGACCGCTGGGTCTCCGGCACGAAAGCGGACAACGGTCGCCGGCAAGCCAAAGTGGTCGGCACCTCCGAAACCCGCACCCGCCAAACCACCTCCACCGGAGTGCGGGCCACCCGCACCACCATCACCGCCCGCAACAGCGACGAACTCCCCACCCAGACCGAGGCCACCGGCGACACCGCGGTGACCGGCGACGAAACCTGCACCAGAACCAGCTACGCCGCCTCGAACACGACCGCCTGGATCGTGGGCAAACTGGCCGAAGCCTCGGTCATGCCCGCCCTCTGTTCGACGGCCCCGGATCTGGGGCAGATGATCAGCGACGTCAAGCACTACCACGACGGCTCTACCACCCTGGGTGCCTCGCCGACCAAGGGCCTGGAAACCCGCACCGACACCATCACCGGGTCCACCACCCGCACCTGGGCCACCTCGACAGCCACCTACGACCAACACGGCCGCATGTTGACCGCAACCGACGCCCTCGGGAACACCACCACCACGAGTTACACGCCGGCGACCGGGTCCCCGGTGACCCAGGTCAAGACGGTCAGCGCCGATCCTGACGGCACCGGACCGCTGACCGCCCACACGACCACCATCACGGTAGATCCCCAGTGGGGGGTGCCGACCAAACAGGTCGCCCCCGGCGGACAAACCACCACCGCCACCGTGGACAGCCTCGGCCGCGTCACGAGCGTGTGGAAACCGGGCCGTGACACCGGATCCTCGGCGTCGGTCAAGTACACCTACACGGTCAACGCCTCCGGGGTGAACGCGGTCAAGACCGAAACCCTGAAAGCCGACGGCACCAGCTATCTGGCCAGCTACACCCTGTACGACTCGCTGCTACGGTCCCGGCAAACCCAAACCGTGGCTGCGAACGGCACCGGCCGGGTCATCAACGACACCCAGTACGACGCCCGCGGGCTGGCCTGGCGCACGCTCACCTACTGGGGGGCCGGCGACCCGGCCGCGGTGATGGTCGAAGCCGCCCCCACGTCGGCCATCCCCTACGAGGCCCGCACCACCTACGACTATGCCGCTCGGCCCAACGTGGCCGCGTTCTACGCCTTCGGCTATGAGCAATGGCGCACCACCACCAGCTACACCGGCGACACCACCACCGTGGTCCCGCCGGCCGGTGGCACCCCAACGACCACCACCACTGATGTCCAAGGCCGTACCACCGCCCTCACCCAACACCTGGGCGTGAACGCCGACCCGGGCGTACCCCAATCGGTCACCAGCTACACCTACAACCCGGCCGGGCTGTTGGCGTCGACGACGGATCCGAAGGGCAACACCTGGACCTACAGCTACGACGTCCAAGGCAACCGGCTCACCACCAACGACCCCGACAAGGGCACCACCACCAACACCTACGACCTCCTCGGCCACCAACTCACCAGCACCGACGCCCGCGGCCGCGGCGTCGCCACCACCTACGACAAGCTCTACCGGGTGGTCGCCACCACCGACCTCACCGGCAACCCGCTCACCACCACCAGCTGGGACACCCTCAAAGCCGGGCTGGTCACCCAAACCTCGCGCAATGTCGCCGGCGCCCAACTCGTCGAGAAGGTCAACAGCTACGACACCGCCGGACGGCCCACCTCGGCATCGATGGTCGTGCCGACCGTGGCCGGGGTCATCCCCTCGCAGTTGGCCGGCACCTACACCACCACGACCAGCTACAACCCTGACGGCTCCACCAACACGGTCGGGCTGCCCGCCACCGGACCCGTCCCCGCGGAGAACCTCGCCTACACGTATACGGCCACGAACCTGCCGAATGCGACGACCGGTACCCCCTCTGGCGGGACGGCGTATCCGTATGCGAACGCCACCGTGTACACCCCGCTCGGGGAAATCCAGTGGCTGAAGCTGGGTGTGGCGCCGTACAACAGTCAGCTCAAGTACGACTACGACCTGTCCACCCGACGCCTGTCGACCGTCAGCCATTATCTGAACAGCACCCTGGCCGAACAAACCGGCTACACGTATACGAACTCGGGGTTGGTCACCAGCCAAACGACCCAACCCCAAACGGGGGCGGCCGATACCCAGTGCTACAGCTACGACTACCAGCAACAACTCACCCAGGCCTGGACGCCGGCCTCCAACGACTGCGCCGCCGCCCCCAGCCAGACTGGGCTGGGTGGGCCCGCGCCGTACTGGTCCAGTTGGACCACCGACACCATCGGCAAGACCAGCCAACGCGTCGACCGCACCCCCACCACCAGCACGACGCTGAACTACACCTACAACAACGACGGCACCGCACAACCCCACGCCGTCACCGCCACCACCGGCAGCGGCGGGGACAAGACCTACAGCATCGACCAGGCCGGGAACACCACCAGCCGACCCAACGCGGCCACCACCCAAACACTGGCGTGGAACGACGAAGGCAAACTCGCCACCATCACCGACGGCCTCGCCACCATCCAAACCAACCTCTACAACGCGGCCGGGGACCGGGTCGTCCGCGCCGAGGCCGGCCGGACCACCCTGTATGTGGCCGGAACCGAACTCACCTACACCACCGCAACGGGTGCCCTGACCGCGAACCGCAGCTACACCCATGCTGGACAAGCCATCGCCACCAGGACGGGGGCGGCCAACACAACCGTCACCACCCTGATCCCGGACCGGCAAGGCACCACCCACCAACAGGTCAACACCACCACCGGCAACATCGCCACCACCTGGCACGCCCCCTACGGCCTCACCCGAACCAACCCGTCGGGCTGGATCGGGGAACGCGGCTACGTCGGCGGCACCAACGACACCACCACCGGACTCGTCCACATCGGCGCCCGCGACTACGACACCACCCTCAACCGCTTCATCACCACCGACCCCATCCACGATTTAGCCGACCCCCTCAACTACAACCCCTACACCTACGCCAACAACAACCCCACCACCAACAGCGACCCCACCGGCCTCTACAGCTCCATGGACGGCTACGCCGACCCCGCCGCCGGAGTCCACGGAGACCTTGCTCTCCCCGGCGTCCACGTCCCCGTCACCAACTACAGCAACACCAACAACTACGGCGACAGCGGCTCGCCTCCGAAATCCACCACGACCACGAAGACGACCCCAGCGCAGACGCCAACTTCAGCATCCGCGACCTCCACCGCGACAGCAACGAGTGGGACCTTCGGAACGTGGATCATGGCGCCCTACCAGTCAGCCAGTCTCGGAAACGTCACCGCCCCCACGCCACCTAAGCAACCAATCGGCGAAATACTGACAGAGTCGTTGATAGGACTAGGCGCGGTTGCTTTGGTCGTAGGCTGCATTGCGGTCGGTGTCATTGAGTGCGCGATCGGCGCTGCGGAGGGTGAACTCCTAAGTGCTTCCGGCGGTTCGATAATGGTGGGCGGCGGAGCGATGATAGCAATCGGCATTCGGGCCCGAAACATCCTCGGGCAAAGTGCTGGAGCGGCGAGAGTAGCCACAAACACCGCACGCTCGGTTGGTACAACTGTCGGTGACCTCCGAGCGGCTGGCCAATCGGACGCTCACCACATCATTCAGGATGCAGCAGTGCGAGATCTGCCGGGTTACGCGACCAACGCGGCTCCCGGGGTTCAACTCGCTGGCCCGTCCACACTGGAGGGCTCGGCTCACTACGAGGCCACTGTGGTGCAACGAGCGGCTGGCGGAGGAACTTATGGTGCTGAGCGTCAGATCGCTTACAACGCGTTGAAGGCCGCTGGCTACTCGGATGCTGAGGCGGCAGCCGAGATCGCACGGGCTGACGCCTACTTCATCGACCAGTTGGGAGTCACGATGGAGACGCCTACTCGCGTGCCTGGCAACCGGGCAGGTGGATGATGCTCGCATCTGATGTTCCCGGCGCGCTCATCGAAGGGATCCGCCAGGTCGCCAATCTAATCGCAGCGCGTGAATGGAAAACGCTTCGTCAGGTTGCGTCAAGCAGTCGGGTTGCTTGGATTGATGTCGCCCGGGTTATGGACGAATACGGCCGGACTTTCCGGTCGGCACCAAATACCCTGGACGAGTTCATCGATGCAGTGCCAGTCACGCCGAGCGGCTGGTCTGTGAGCTGCCCCCTCTGGACCGAAGAGGAGGGCAGGTCTGATCTGGCCTTCCACGCCACATGTTTGGAGGTCTACCCGGGGCTCTGGAGAATCGATGTGGATGATGTACTTGTGCCCTAGTGGGGCGTGTTTGAAGTCGTTTGACGGTTCGTCTTTCTTGAGGACTTGGTCAACTGGCGGCGAATCGCTGGGGGCTTGGCGGAGGAGGAGTAAGCCTTCAATGAGTGCGACGCTGAGAGTGTTCAGACTTCCGCGGTGGGCCTTGGTCGTGGAAGAACTCGAACGGTCGCATGGCCGTTGCATACGTTTCGTTTCCGAGTCAGCAGTGAAACATGACTTCATCGTTTGGCGAGTGACCCCTGACCCGAACTCCCCCTATGTCGATCCCATCGTTGGTTTCTCCGAGTTCATGTATCCCGGAAGACATCCCGCACTCCGCCGAGGCGGTGCGTTTCAAGACCACCTGGCGGGATCTGTCGGCCCACCGCTTGCCCACGGGTTAGGGTATCATTCACTACAGACGGAACGTTCGCGGGGCTTCGATGACCGACCTTGTTGTTGACGGTCTGTGTATCATCGTCTCACATACAGCGGATTTTCAAGACGATTCGGAAACCCTAGAGTTCTGGGCTGGGCCGGGTCACTCCTCCAAGGATCTACTGGCTGGGGTTACCGCGCTCGACCCGCCGGGTTCGCCTCTACGGATACTTGTGCCCAACGAACTTGACTGGGGGTTGCTCACGACACCCGTGGAGCACGCCAAAGCCTGCTTCACCCAGAATCGGGCGACGTGATGCCACAAGAGCCGTACCGGGAAGCGTATTCACAAGCGAGTTAGTATTCGAAGGCGACTTTCACAGTCTGGTCTTATTTGATGTCGAACACGATAGGGGTGATGCTTTCGAGTTCGCGTCCACCAACCGATAATTGTCGCTTCGTCAGGGTAGCGAGCGTGAAGGACGGCCTCGAAAAAGAGTTAGGGGCATGACAAAAGAAAGCGGTGGCACTTTCCCTGTTCGATGCGCCCGGATCATCACAACAGCCGCTATCACAATGCCGGAGGTTCACCGAGGCGCTTGCTGGGCAGCACCTTCTCGGGGTTGAGGCGGTTCTCTGGGTCGGCGGTGGCGAACAGGCCGGTCATGAGGGCAACGCCCTCGGCGGACAGGTCCTGCTCCATCCACGGACGGTGCTCGGTGCCGACGCCGTGGTGGTGCGAGAGGGTCGCGCCGGCGTCAATGAACTCCTGCTGGATGGCCCGCTTGACGGTGTCGTACTGCTCGAGGTCGTCGCGGGCGTCGTCCAGGACGAAGGCGAACGTGAAGTACAGGCAGGCGCCCGAGTGGTAGCTGTGCGACAGGTGGCACATGACGAAGCCCTGGCGTCCGATCTCGGCGAACGCACGCTGCGCGGCGGCCTTCGCGCGGCGGTGCACCTCGGCCAGCTTCGACCAGGGTGCCGCGGTCTCGGACACGTCGCCGACCGTGCGCCGGTCGAGCAGGAAGTCGCGGATGTAGGGCGTGTCGAACTTCTTCTGGTCGTACAGGGCGCCCGGGCCGGTGCCGAGGACGATGCCGCCGTGGCGTCCGACGATGGCCTTGACGGCGTCCTTCTCACGGTCGTTGTGCTTCTTCGACCCCTCGTAGCAGACGTAGCCGATGCACATGGCGTCCAGATCCCAGCCGCGCAGGCGCAGGAAGTCCCACAGGCGGTCCTGGCCGAAGGCGGCGGCCTTCTTCAGCGCCGACTTGGGCTCCTTCTGGGTCGACAGCGAGAAGGCGGTCTCGTCGGCGTCCGAGATGCGGGTGAAGACCGGGTGCGCCTCGCTGCGGGCGACGGCGTGCAGGGCGCGCAGGCCGTCGTCCCAGGTCGGGAAGAGGTACGCGACGACCTCGCGCCGCTCGGGCAGCGGGTGCACCTGGATGGTGACCTCGGTGATGACGCCGAGGCGTCCCTCTGAGCCGATGACCATCTCTCGGACGCTCGGGCCGGTCGAGGTCGACGGCAGGTCGCGCAACGCGAGGACGCCCGACGGGCGGACCAGACGCAGGCCCTTCACGATGTCGGCGATGTCGCCGTACTTGTCGGACTGCATACCGGACGACCGCGTCGCCACCCAGCCGCCGAGCGTCGAGTAGGTGAACGAGTCGGGGACGTGACCCATGGTCAGGCCGCGCGCGCCGAGGGCGTCCTCGAGGTCGGGGCCGAGGATGCCGGCTTGGACGTGCGCGAGCCCCGAGTGCTCGTCGACGCTCAGGACGCGGTTCATGCGGCCCAGGTCGAGGGTGACGACGACGCGGGTCTCGCCGTCTTCGGCCTGCAGCGAGCCCGAGATCGAGGTGCCGCCGCCGAACGGGATGACGACGAGATCACGCTCGGACGCGCACGCGAGCACGGCCTGCACCTCGTCCTCGCTGCCCGGGTAGACCACGACGTCGGTCACGCGGGAGAAGTCGCCCTTGCGGGTGCGGATCAGATCGCGGACGCTGCGTCCGGCCCAGTGGACGATGCGGGTCTCGTCGTCGGTGAGCACGTTGGCGGCCCCGACGATCGCCGCGAGGGCGTCCAGGTCGGCCTCGGACGCCAGCGTCGCCGGCACATCGAGGTCGGAGAGCGCCGGCGGACGGACGACCGGCGCGGTGGCCAGGTCGAGCCCGACGTGGGTGAGCACGAACGGGGCAAAGGCGGGCTTGTTCTCGTGGTGGAAGTCGGGGATGCCGTCGTACCCCCAGCCCCACCACTTCTGGTGCTTCACCTCAGGCATGCGCGGTTCCTTTCCCTGGTTGGTCGGCCGCGAAACGGGACGGGTATTGGGTGAGCTCAGCGTTCGTCCCTGCGCCGCGAGCTGAGCAGGCCGGACAGCCGACGGACGGCGCCACGGGGCGCGTGACGCAGCACCGTGCGGACGGCCGACCAGCGGGCCTGCGGCACCGAGATCACTTTGCCGCGCTCGACGTCGCGGAGGCAGTCGGCGACGAGAGCGTCGGCCTCCATCCAGAGCGGGCCGGGGATCGAACTGCCCTTGATGCCGGCGCGCGCGTGGAACTCGGTCCGGACGTAGCCGGGGCACAGGACGCAGACCCGGACGCCCGTGCCCCGCAGTTCGACGGCCAGCGACTCGGTCAGCACCTGCACGTACGACTTGATCGCCGAGTAGTGGCCCTGGGTAATGAAGCCGGAGATGGAGCCGATGTTGACGATCGTGCCGTGGCCGCGGACGCGCATGGCGCGCGCCGCCGCGCCCTGGAGCAGGACCACGGTGCGCATCATGACCTCGATGGCGCGGTCGTGGCGCTCCATCGAGGGGTCGAGCAGGCCGGCCCCGACCGCGAATCCGGCGTTGTTGACCAGGGTCTCGACGGGGCGTCCCGGGTCTTCGATCCGCTCGGCGACGCGCTGGGCGTCGGCACGGTCGGACAGGTCTGCCACTAGGCATTCCACGTCGACGTTGTGGGCTTCGGCGAGCTCGTCGGCGATCGCCCGAAGCCGGTCGGCGTCCCGGGCCACCAGCACCAGATCGTCGCCGCGGGCGGCGAACGCGCGGGCGAAGGCAAGCCCGATGCCCGACGTGCCGCCGGTGACGCAGGAGGTGGCCATGACCGTGGAACATACACTACGGTGCCGTAACCGAATGATCGTTCGGTCCCTGACACGCCCGACCTCGACCCTGAAGGAAGGGAGATCCGCGTGCCGACTCCTTCACCCCACAGCCCGCGCCGCATCCTGCTCACCGGAGCCACCGGCTTCGTCGGCCAGGCCGCACTGCTGGCCCTGCTCAAGAAGACCCCCGACGTCGAGGTGCTGGCGGTCGTCCGCGCCAAGGCGGGCGAGGACGCCGGCGCGCGACTCGCCTCTCTGCTCGACAAACCAGCCTTCAGTGCGTTCGTCGAGGAACGGGGGAGCGAGGCGGCCAGGGCTGAGTTCGGACGCCGCGTCCGCCCGGTGCCCGGTGAACTGAGCCGCCTGGACGCCGACCCGGCGGCCGTCGCGCTGCTCCGCGAGGCCGGGCCGCTGTTCGCCGCGGTGCACTGCGCGTCCGCGGTGTCGTTCGACCTGGCGATCGACGAGGCCTTCGACACCAACGTCGGGGGAGCGCTCGGGCTGTACCGGGCGCTGGAGGCGTCCGGGCAGGATCCGCACGTGGTGCACGTGTCGACCGCCTATGTGGGCGGGTCGGCGCGGGGGCTGCGCACCGAGGGGCCGCTGACGCACTCGGTCGACTGGCGTGCCGAGCAGGAGTGGGCGACGGCGTCCAGGACGGACGCCGAACTGGCCTCGCGCTCGGCCGAGGCGCTGCAGCGGCACCTGCGCCGGGCGTCCCTGGTGCACGGCAAGGAGGGTCCGAACGCAGTCGCGGCGGCGGCGGAGGAGGCGCGTCGGGCGTCCGTCGAAGAGCGCCTGGTCGAGGCCGGACGCCTGCGCGCCCAGACGCTGGGCTGGACCGACGTCTACACCTTCACCAAAGCGATGGCCGAGCGGGTCGCCGAGGACGAATGGGCGGGCCGCGGGCATCGGCTGAGCGTGGTGCGGCCGTCGATCATCGAGAGCTCGTACGCCTGGCCCTACCCAGGTTGGATCGACGGCTACAAGGTCGCGGATCCCCTGATCATGGCCTACGCGCGGGGCATGCTGCCCGAGATCCCGGCGCTGCCGGACTCGCTGCTCGACGTGATCCCGGTCGACATGGTGGTCGGGGTGATCGTGGCGCTCGCGCTGGGGCTGAGCGAGCGGACCGGGCCCGACGCCTACTACCAGGTCGTCTCCGGCACCTCGAACCCGCTGCCGATGCACGCGATGGTGGACGCCATCCACGACTACTTCACCGAGCACCCGCTGAGCGACGACCGGGGACGTCCGGTGCACGTGCCGCGCTGGACCTACCGCCGCGGGCACCTGGTCGAGCCGGGGATCGCTCTTCAGGAGACCGGCGTGCGGGCCGCCGAAGTGGCCGCGACGCTGGTGCCGCGCCGCAACGCGCGCAAGTGGGCCGGAGTGCTGCACAAGCAGCGCTCGGGGCTGACGACGCTGCGCAAGTTCGTCGAACTCTACAAGAACTACACCCGAACCGAACTCGTGTTCGACGACGCCCACACCCGGGGGTTGTTGGCCGAGTTGGGCGGGGGAGAGGCCGGCGGCGAGGCCGATGCTGGTGGGCGGGCTGGGGGAGCGCCCATCGCGTTCGACGTCACCGTCGTGGACTGGCCGCGCTACTTCACCGAGATTCACCTGCCGGGACTGGTGCGCCTGACGTCCGAGTACTCGGCGCGCAAGGCCGCTCGGCGCGTGGCGGACGGGGCGGGGGAGTTGCGTGCCGATCCGTCCGCGCTCGCCGTGTTCGACCTGGACGGCACCGTCTCGTCGGCCACCGTCGTCACGCAGTACTGGACGCTGTACCGCCTGCTGCGCGGGCCCGCCTCCCAAGCGGGGGAGGCGGCGTCCATCGCCTGGAACTCGCCGGCCTACCTGCGCGCCGACCGGCGCGCACGCAGCTCGTTCCTGCGGACGTTCGCGCGACGCTACCGCGGCATCGGCGTCCAGGAACTGACGGACGCCGTCGGCGGCCGGTATGCCGATTGGCTACGCAAGACGCTGCGGCCGGACGCCCTGGCGCGCATCGAGGCGCACCGCGCCGCCGGGCACCGGACCGTGCTGGTGACCGGCGTCCCGGAGCCGTTCGTGGCGCCGCTGGCCGACCTGTTCGATGAGATCGTGGCGACGCCGCTGGAGTCGTCCGGCGAGGTGCTGACGGGGTATCTCGGCGGGCCGCCCGTGGTCGACGAGGCGCGCGCGGCCTGGCTGCTGCGGTATGCCGCGGCGCGCGGTCTGGACCTCTCGGCGTCCTACGGCTACGGCGACTCCCAGGCCGACGTGACCTGGCTGACGCGCCTGGGCCACCCGCACGCCGTCGACCCCGACCTCGGCCTGTATGCCGAAGCCAAGCGCAGCCGGTGGCCCATCCTGGAATGGTGAGCCGCCGGCTGCGGGTTCGTGGGTGGTGACGGCTACCGCCGGCCGCCCCCCATCATCGAGGTGCCGAGCTGGCTGGCGTCCGTGATCTGCGTGCCGTTGGCGGTCAGCTTGGCGCCGTTGAGGGTGATCGTGCCGTTGGCGTCCACGGCGCCGGTGCCACCGCCGGAGCCGCTGGTGATGGTGATCGTGCCGCCGGTCAGCGCGACCGAGCCGTTGGCGTCGATGCCGTCTGAGCCGGCCTTGACGGTGACGGTGCCGCCGCTGATCGTGAGCAGCGAGCCGTCGTTCTGCTCGGTGCCACCGGCCTGGGTGCCGGCCGTGCTATTGATGCCGTCGTCGGAGGCGGTGATCGCGACCGTGCCGCCCGAGATGGTGATCTGGTCCGCCTCGAGGCCCTCGGCCGACTTGGCGACCGTCAGTGTTCCGGAGGTGATGTCGATGGCCCGGAAGGCGTCCACTCCGTCGCTGCCGGCCGACAGCGACAGGGTGCCTCCGTCGACGCGCACCCAGCCGCGTCCTTCGTCCGTCTCGTTGTCGGACTTCAGCGCATCGCCGGAGGCCTCGACCTTGATCGTGCCGTCGAGCACGTAGACGTAGTCCTTGCCGCGGATCCCGTCGTCGGCCGCGGTCACGTTGATCGTCCCGGACACGATCACGAGCCCGTCGGAGGAGCTGATGCCGTCGTTGGTCTTGCCGGTCACGTTGAGCGTCCCGCCGCCCGCGATCGTGAGATCGGACGCCGACGCGATCGCCGCGACCGGGGTTGCGTCGTCCGCGACCGTGTAGCCGGAGCCGTCGGCGATGGTGTTGGTGGTTCCGTCGGCGAGGTAGACGGTCACCTCGTCGGCGCTGGTGACCGCGATCGCGGGGCCACTGGAGTTCGTGATCGACGCGCTGTCGAGGATCAGGGTGACCGTCTTGTCGTCCTCGGCGGCGACGACCAGCTGCCCGTTGGTGAGGGTGCCGGAGATCCGGTAGACGCCGCCCGTGGTGATCGTCACCGTGTTCCCCTGGACCGTCACGCCGGTGCCGCCGGTCGAGGCGCCGTCCGCGAGGGTGACCTTGACCTCGTCGGAGGCGTCCCAGGTGAGATCGTCGTCGTCGAAGTGAGTGTCGACCGAGGTGGTGGCAGTGGCCGCGTTGGCCGTAGCCACGGTCGTGGTGGTCGTGGTCGATGAGGTCGTGGACGCGTTCTGCGCGACCGTCGCGCCACAGGCGGTCAGGCTCAGTGCGATGGCCGCGGCGGCCAGGGAGGCGCCGATCTTGAGGGCGAAGCGGTTCATGGTGAGTGTGTCCTGTCCTGGGTCGCGTTCGAGTACCCATCTACCGTGACAAGCGGGGCTGGGCGGTCGCGGTGCGCTTCTTGTGAGCCGTCTGTGAGGTCTTTCGGGACGCCCGCACGTACGATCCCCGCATGGCTGAGCCCAAGACGAAACCCACCGACGCCGACGTTCGTGCCTTCATCGAGGCGGCGACCCCGGACAAGCGTCGCGAAGACGGGCTCGTGCTGGATGCGATCTTCCAGGAGGTCACCGGGGCCCAGCCAGTCCTGTGGGGGCCGACGATGATCGGCTACGGCAGCTACCGCTACATCTCGCCGGCGAATCCCCGGACGCGAGGGGAGTGGCCCAAGACCGGGTTCTCCCCGCGCAAGACGGCTTTGACGCTCTATGGGCTCAAGGACGTGGCCGAGGGTGCGGAACTGCTGCCTCGGCTGGGCAAGTACACCGAGGGCGTCGGCTGCATCTACGTGCGGCGACTCGAAGACATCGACCTCGACGTGCTGCGCCGGCTCATCGCGATCGCCTGGTCACGGGGCGACGACCCCGAACCTGCGCGCAGCTGACCCCTCACAAGGAGATGGACGACTTGACTGCCCGGAAGCTCTTCGATCAGTTCGCTCAGGAGTTCGAAAGGAATGGTGGCGATGAAACGACGGCTGGATGAAGCCGCCGAAGAGATGCGAGAGGCGATCGCATACCTGACGGATCTGGATGAGCATGACTTCGACATCGTCTTGGCCAGACTCGTCGCCTGATCCAGCCCGGGGCTCAGTTGTCCGATAATGAACATTATGTCATTTTCAGGGCTGGATCAGGCTCTGCCCATGATCGACCATCACGCTCGTGGCCTGTTCGATCCGGCTGGGACAACGGTCGCCCTGACAGCCGACATGCCGCCCCGATCCGGCCCCACGATGCTGAAACCCAGGGAATTCAGAGCCACGTCACGATCTCCAGCGACCGCTCGCTTGCAGGCTGTGACCCCAGGGTTCAGGGTGCGGGACCTCGACGCCCGCGCCATCAGCCGCGGGCGCCACGGACGGCATAGCGGTGCATGGTGACGCCCTGGTCGAAGGACCTCTGCTCGAGCAGGTCACACTCGACCGGCTCGTCGAGTTCGTCGAAGAGCGGACGCCCCTCCCCCAGGATCACCGGATGGGTGAAGAGCAGCAGTTCGTCCAGCAGATGGGCCCGTTGCAGCTGGGTGGCGAGGGTGGCGCCGCCGACGCCGATGTCGCCGGCGGTCTCCTGCCGCAGACGCGCCAGTTGCTCAATAGCGTCGTCCCCGCCGATGATCCGGGTGTTGTGGTCGGCGCTGGTCCGCGTCCGTGAGACAAGGATCTTCGGCGTGGATGTCCAGATCTCGCCGTACTCACGCAGGAAGGCGGGCAGAGACTCGTCCGTCCGTGCGGCCGGCCAGAACGCTTCCATGGTCTCGTAGATGCGGCGTCCCTCGACCGACAGCGACAAGGCCCTCGCCCGAGCGTTGAACTCGCGGTGGAGGGGTTCCCCGATCCGGATCCATTCGCCACCGCCTTGCTCGTTGGTGACCCGCTCGATCCGGAGATCGAGGGAGACGTTCATCCAGTACACGAATCGGCCAGGCATTGGCACTCCCGAGTGAGGCGTTGAAAGGGCTTCAGCACACCCGTACCCCCCGTCAGCCCACCGATACCAAGACCGATACCAAGACCCGGTGGGCGAGTCCGGTCAGTTCGCGAAGCTCCGGACGTCGGTCCAGATGGTAAGTCCGCTCCACAGTCCATGCGTTTGCGTCGTCTGCGGGTATCCCTGCTGCGGAGCATGACGTCGGGTGTCGGCTTCCATCCATTCTGAGGGGGTTGGACATGAAGTCCGAGAGTGAGCAGAAGCTCGGCTGCGATACGGCCGACATGTTGATGATCCACCGGCTCTTCCGCTGGTTGTTCGGGGACGCGCCGGGGCTGGTCCGCGGGGTGGCGGCCGGTGACACCGCACGAGCCGAGGTGGTCGGCGCCCACATAGAACAGATCGTCGCCGGGCTGCACCTGCACCACCAGGGCGAGGACCTGCTGCTCTGGGATCTGCTCGAGTCGCGGGCACCCGCGTGCGCGTTGCACGTCGGCCAGATGAGGACCCAGCACCAAGCCATCTCAGACCAGCTCGATGAGGTGCGGACACACCTTTCGGCCTGGAGGTCGAGCGCCTCCGCCGAGGACCGCGAGCGGCTGGCGGCGTTCCTGGACCGCGTTCTCGACACCCTCACCCAGCACCTGGGCCAGGAGGAGGACCAGATCGTGCCTGTGGCGTCCACGTCGCTGACGCAGGCCGAGTGGGACCAGCTGGGCAAGCACGGGATGAGCCAGATCCCGCCCAACCAGTTGATGATCCAGCTCGGCGCCATGCTCGAGTCGATGCCGCCCGAGGACCGGGCCGGCTGGATGAAGGCCAACCTCCCGACTCTCCCCCGGCTGCTGTGGGCGCTGCTCGGAAAGCGTCAGTACGCGGGCTATCGCCGTCGCGTGTATGGGGACGCCGCTGCCGCCTGACCGCGTCCAGGCAGCCCGCACACGCGGCGTCCTACGGTCGGCGCTCGCTATTCGATCGACTCGACTCGAACTGCGGAGTCGGCCAACAAGAGAGTGAGGTCATCGGCGTCGGAGGTCAGCACGAGAGTCGGCGCTGGCAAGGTGAGCGCGGTCGCTGCCACGACGGCGTCCACGGTGAGATTGCGATGCTTGCGTCTGATTTTGGACGCCCGCGCGCGGAGTCGGCCCGCGGCATAGCCGATCTCCACGCCGACCGGCTCGACCCGAACGGCACCCATGGCGCGGCGGACAAGCGCATCACGGGCGGTGCCATCGGTCACCTCGGCGAGCGTGAGCGCAGATGCGTAGAGGATGGAGTCGGTGCGCCGGGCCACGGTCACCCAGGCCTGCATGCGCCGAGCCCCCGCCGCCAACAGAGACAACGCCTCGGCGTCCAGAATGATCGAGTAAGGCCGGACGATCACCCGGCGAGCCGTTCGAGGATTGCAGCGACCTGGGCCTCATCGGCCGGGCCATGCTCGGCCTCCATACGTGCCAGCACATCGTCGAGCGCATCGCGCTCGAGTTGTCGTGCGACTGCCCCGGCCACATAGGCGGAGAACCCCCGGGCGCCCACCCGCTCCTGAACCTCCTCCACCGTCGCCGCAGGCATAGAAACCGACCGCTTCTCGACCCCTGAATGGCTAGTCATGACCAAATCCTACTACAAGTGGGAATCGGAAGGTCGAGATCGACTGGGCTGTCAGCGAATATGGCGTCGGGCGGCCCGATCGGCCTGCACACCTCTCCCCTATGTCGTCGACATCAGCGTGACCCCGGAGATCCTGCTCCAGACGGGGCGCCACTGCCCCCATCCAGGACTCTATTGTCGCGGGCCCGGAGGATCCAGCACCGGCAGTCGCCAGGCGACGGCCGCGACGATCGTCAGCGTAAGGGCCAGCAGGAGTCCGACCGGCAGCGCGACCAGGACGTTGCCGCCGGTGATCACCAGGGAGAACACGCCGAGGGAACCATTCGCCGCCCCATGCAGCATCGCGGGGGCGAGGACGGAGCCGGTACGTTCGCGCACCCTCCACAGCAGGAACGAGAACGGCGTCACCCACGCGACCATCACCGGGATCCCCCACCCCCACTCGCTACCGTAGTTGTGGCCGAGCAGGATGATGACCGGCGCGTGCCACAGCCCCCACAGGACGCCGGTGACAAGGTTGGCCCGGACGGCCCCCAGGGGCTGCAGCTCCTGAGCCAGGACGCCGCGCCAGCCGTACTCCTCCCCGAAGGCGAACAGGCCGTTGATCGTGATGCCGGCCAGGATGCCCTCGGCGATTACCACCGGTACGAGGACGGCCGACGGCAGCGGCCCGTTGGCGACGGCCAGGTGTCCGGCTCCCGGGATGGCCAACGCGCCGGCCACCCAGGCGACGAGGAAGGCGGTCACCAGGACCGCCACCATCACGGCGACGGACGCCGCGACGTTGCGGCCGTAGGTGCGCCAGAACCGCGTGCGCAGTGCTCGCCACTCGTCCGCCAGAAGGGGACGCCGACCCGCGACTCGCTCGGTGATGAGCCCTGCCACCAGGGGCATCGGCATGTAGAAGACCGCGACGATCACTAGGGCGGCGACACTGCCGGCATCGCCCAACGAGCGGCTGGCGGCCCAGGCGGCGAAGGCTGCCAGGGTCGAACCGCCCAGGGCCACGCCGTAGTACAGCGCCACGCGGCCCCAGGCGACGGGCGACTTCTGGGCGACCACAGTTTCGGCTGGCATCGAGGTGCTCATTGCTGCTCCACGCTCAGGTCGGCCCGGATCTCCGCGGCGCGCCCCGACCTCGCCAGGCCAAGCAGGACGCCGCCCGCGGCGCCGGCGAACGCCACCACCAGGGCGGGACCCACCCAGATGCGCGGCCGGTCGCCCAGGCTCCGCAGCACGGTGACCGTGGCCCCCGTGGCGGCGATGGAGCTCGTGGCGGCCAGGACGCCCGCCCGTCTCGGCCCGGATCTCGAGGACCTGGCCGTGGCCACGGCGATGGCGGCGGGCACGATCGTGACGGCGAGATCGGTGACCGCGGCCCGCCGCTTGCTGACCCAGCGATCGGGGGCGCCTGCGACGTCCCAATGAGAGGGCAGCCGGTCAGGCAGCCCGCGTCCTCGGACGCCGTAGTGCAGCACGGTTGCCGCGGCGAGCGCGGCCGGAACCATCGCCGCCGTTGCGAAGGCCGCGTTGGGAGTCGAGGTGAACGGCTCGGCCTCCGAGTCCGGCTCGATCAGGCCCAGGCGAACCGCGAGTGCGCCGAAGTTCAGGTCGAAGCCCCAGCCGATCGCGCGGGGCACGAACAGCCGCTCGTCGGCCGGGTTCCACCAGGTCTCGGCCACCCGAGCGGCGGCATTGCGCGGGTTGAACCCCGCCAACAATTGCTTCCAGACGCGGCGGGGCGGGCTGGGCTGCTCGGCCTCCGGCGTCCCGGCGGACGCGACAACCGCGCGCACCTCGGCCGCGGTCGAGTCGGGCCTCAGCCGCTCGCAGAGGTAGGACGTCAGGTCGGCCACGACGGCGTCCCTGAGCTCGGGGTCGAGGGCGGCACCGGCGGCGTCCAGGTACTCCTCGGCGACCGAGCGGGCGTCCGGGCTGAGTTCGGTGAGTCGGCTGATCATGACTGTGCCTCCAGGATCTGATTCACGGAGCCCGTGACCGAACGGAAGGTGTCGGCCAGCTGGGCCAGCGTGCGGCGTCCAGATGTGGTGAGCGTGTAGTACTTCCGCGGCGGCCCGACCGGGGACTCCTGCCACGTCGATTCGACCAGGCCCGCCTTCGAGAGCCGCGCGAGCAGCGGGTAGACCGTGCCCGCCGTGATCGCTAGGTCGGGATGGGCCGCGAGCTCGTCGACGAGTTGCGACCCGTAACGGGGCTCGCCGGCGAGCAGCCCGAGGACGGCCAGTTCGAGGACGCCCTTGCGCAGTTGGGTGCCCCAGGATTCCTGTTCGGTACGCACAGCTTCAATGTAATACCAGCTAGCATGCGAAACAAGCTAGATCCTCCCCCGCGGTGGCGAAAGCCAAGAGCCTCCACGGGGGAATCCCTGCGCCACATTGCCTCCTCGCTCCCGGAAGCGGCGTGGCGCGCCTCTGGGGCAGGATCCGCCCCGTGACCGCGGCAACTTGGCCCAACTTCAGCCCGCTCTCCCCTGCCGCCATCCCCCTCTTCGGGCCGTCCGCCCCAGGAAGTGCCAAGCTGATGACATCGCAAGAGCGACATTGACGAAGGGGTCGATCATGTCATCGGATCAGTCGCCACGTGAGGTGCACGAGGCGGTCGAGCAGAGGTACGCGGCAGCAGCGCGCGCGCAGCTGCAGGTGCTCGACACGCCCGCCACAGCAGGGTCGTGCTGCGGCAGCATCGCGTGCTGCGGGGAGGCGTCCAAGACCGGGGCCATCGGCGCTATCGACCCGATCACACGCGGTCTGTACGACTCCGAGACGCCCTTCGACGCCGCGCTCGCGGCCTCTCTCGGCTGTGGCAACCCCACCGCACTCGCCGAGCTGCACTCCGGTGAGATCGTGC
>DAIRTI010000001.1:0-76517 GCA_036803965.1 Propioniciclava sp. | reverse complement strand
CGTAGTGCCCGATGTCGAGGTCGGTCTCGGCGCCGTCCTCGGTGACGAAGACCTCGCCGTGCTGGAACGGGTTCATCGTGCCCGGGTCGACGTTGAGATACGGATCCAGCTTCTGCATGGTCACCCGCAGCCCGCGGGCCACCAACAGCGAGCCAAGACTGGACGCCGTGAGCCCCTTGCCGAGTGAGGAGGCGACGCCCCCGGTGACGAATACGTGCTTGGTCGTGCGCGTCTGTCCCACGGGGTTCCACCCTATCGGCAGCGGAAGGGTGTCTCCGACCACGGGGGCCGTGTCGGGCCGCACCGCCGGCGTCCGTCGGGCCGCGTCTGGGCCCATACCGGACGCCGTCGGCGCGAGACGCCGCCGCGCACGTCCTCACCGCCCAGCGACCGGCACACTGGACGCCGCACGTGCCGGGACGCTTCCATTGCCGCATGAGCGTCGAACTAGCCGAGGTGCGCGACTTCCTCGCCGCCCACGCCCCCTTCTCACAGCTCCCGGCGGACACGCTCGACGCGCTGCCCGCGAAGCTCACCGCCCGCTACTTCCGCCGCGGGACGACGCTGGTCGCCGTCGGCCAGCGGAACAACACGATGTTCATCCTCCGCTCGGGCGCCGTCGACATCAAGGACGCCCACGGTGCGCTGGTCGAGCGCGCCGACGAGGGCGCCTGCTTCGCGATGTCGAGCGTCATCTCGGGCGGCCCGTCGGCGTTCACGATGACCGCCGTCGAGGACACCCTCACCCTGCTGATGCCCGGCGAGGTCTTTCACGAGCTCCTGCGCACGCAGCCGCCGTTCTCGGCGTTCTTCATGCAGCAGCAGGCGGGACGCATCCGCTCGGCCGTCCAGGCCGTGCACGTGGACGACGCCGGCGCCGCCATCATGCGCACCCGGGTCTCCGACATCGCCAAGCGCGCCCCGATCACGGCCGCACCGGAGGCGTCCATCAGGCAGGCGGCGCAGGCGATGTCGGACGCCCGAGTGTCCGCGATCCTGGTGACGGACGCCGACCGGCTCGTCGGCATCATGACCGACCGCGACCTACGTCGCGTCGTCGCCGACGGCCTCGACTGCAACGCGCCCGTGTCGACCCTGATGACGCCCGACCCCTCGACCGTGACCGGGGACGCGCTCGCCTTCGAGGTGCTGATGGGCATGACCCAGCGGCGCATCCACCACCTGCCGGTGGTCGATGGCGGGCGTCCCGTCGGCATGGTGACCGCGGGCGACCTCATGCGCCTGGAGCAGACGAACCCCGTGTACCTGGTGGGCGACATCTCCAAGCAGACCGACCTGGACGGGCTCGTGAACTCGGCGAAGCGGCTGCCGCACGTCGTCGAGACGCTGGCCGGCCAGGAGATCCCCGCCGCCGACGTGGCACGGGTCGTCACCGCGGTCTCGGACGCCCTGGCCCGGCGCCTGCTCAACCTCGCCGAGGCCGAGTTGGGGACGCCGCCGGTGCGGTACTGCTGGGTGGTCCTGGGCTCGCAGGGACGCATGGAGCAGGGCCTGGGCTCGGACCAGGACTCGGCCCTGCTGCTCGACGACGCCTACCGCCCCGAGCACGACGCGTACTTCGCCGCGCTGGCCGAGCGGGTCGTGGCGGGGCTGGAGCTCTGCGGCTACCCGCGCTGCCCGGGCGACATGATGGCGTCCAACCCGGACTGGCGTCTGCGGAACAGCGACTGGGCCGTCCACTTCGGCCGCTGGATCAACTCCCCCGACCCGGACGCGCTGCTCAACACGCAGACGTTCTTCGACATGCGTCCGCTGTACGGCGACAACGCGCTGCACGCGCGGCTGGCGTCCGCGATCGGCGCCGCGGCCCCGGGCTCGCCGCGGTTCCTCCAGCAGCTCGCGACCCAGGCACAGGCCTGGAAGGTGCCCCTGGGGTTCTTCCGCGACTTCGCGCTGTCGGACTCGGGCGACCACCGCAACACGCTCGACCTCAAGGCCGGCGGGATCGCGGCGGTCGTGCAGATGGCGCGCGTCCTGGCGTTGTCGCGGGGCATCACGACCGTCAACACGTCCGAGCGACTGCGCGCGGCGGCCGCGGCGGGCGCGCTGTCGGCTGAGAACGCCGAGAATCTCGTGGATGCCTACGAGTTCATCCTGCAGGTGCGCCTCGGTCACCAGGTGCGCCGCCTGAGGGCGGGGGCCGTGCCCGACAACCACGTCAACCCGGCCGAGCTGACGAGCTTCGAGAAGCGGCACCTGCGGGACGCCTTCGAGATCATCCGGAAGATGCAGGGCGCGCTCGGCCACGTCTACCAGACCCAGTTCACGTCATGAGGCTGCCGTTCGGGGACCCCGTCGGGCGGGGCCGCGATAAGGCGGCCCGGTCGGCCCGCGGGCCGCTGGCCGACTACTACGCGGTGCCGGTGCCGGGGCCGGCGACCCCGGCGTCCGAGCTGCGCCTTCTGGCGATCGACGTCGAGACCACCGGGCTCGACCCGGCCCGGGACGTCGTCCTCAGCATCGGCTTCGTGCCGGTCGACGGCCGGACGATCACGCTCGGCGGCGCGCGCAGCATGCTGCTGCGGGGCGTCGCCTCGGTCGGGCAGTCGGCCACCATTCACCACCTGACCGACGACGCCGTCTCAGCCGGGCTCGAGCGGGCCGAGGCGCTGTCGGTGACACTGGCGGCCCTGGCCGGACGCGTCCTGCTGGCCCACCACGCCCCGATCGAGCTGCAGTTCCTGTCGCGGGCGTGCGTGGAGGAGTTCGGCGCACCGTTCGTCTCGCCCGCGATCGACACGATGCTGCTGCAGAACCGCATCGTCGCGCCCGGGTTCGACGACGAGGCGCGCGTGGACGAGCTGCGCCTGTGGAACGCCCGCGGACGCTACGGCCTGCCTCGCTACGGGGCCCACGCTGCCGCCACGGACGCCCTCGCCTGCGCCGAGCTGTATCTGGCCCAGGTGGCCGAACTCGGCGGGACGCCGACGCTCAAGTCGCTGGCGCCCTGAGACGTCCCGGGACGTGCGTCCGGCATCGGCGGACGCCTATCCCCCCGTCATCCCCCAGGCCTCGATCTCGGCCAGGCCGATGTTCTCGGTGCTCGGCGTCGCCACGCTCGTGATGTTGAGCCGCACGCTGGTCACCTTGCGGGCGGTGAACGTGAACGTCGTCGCGGCGCCGCCGTTGTCCAACGAGGTCACCGGCACCGAGGTGCCGTCGGAGAACACGAGCGTGCCCGCCGTGATCCGGTCGTTGGCGTTGGGACGGTCGTACAGCACGATCTTGTTGAGCGTGACCGGCGTCGACCAGGTCAGCTGCAGCCAGCTGCCCGCCTTGCCGCCCACCGTTGCCCACTCCTTGGTGTAGTCGGTCGGGTAGCCCGACGTGGAGCCGTCGATCGCCTTCGCGGCCGTCTGGCCGGTCGAGGTGTTCTGCGACGAGGCGGTCGCGGTCACCCCACTGGTGAGCCTGGCCACGTTGATCGCCGTCGCGACCGTGATCGTCACCGTCGCGCTGGAGGACGCCGTTCCGTCCGTGACCGTCAGCCGGAACACGTAGGTGCCCGCGGTGCTCGGCACGAACGTGGGCTTGGCCGCGGTCGTGCTCGACAGCGTCACCAGCGGGGACGCCGGCGACGTCTGCTGCCAGGCGTAGGTCAGCGTCTGTCCGTCGGGGTCGGTCGAGCCGGAGCCGTCGAGCGTCACCGTCGCGCCGGGCAGCACCGTCTGGGCTGCCCCGGCGTTGGCGACCGGCGCCTGGTTCGGCTTCGGGTTGACCGTGATCGTCACGGTGTCGGTGCCCGTCGCCTGACCATCGGAGACCGTCAGCCGGAACACGTAGGTGCCAGACGTCGTCGCCGTGAACGTCGGCTTCGCCACACCCGCGCTCGACAACCCCATCAGCGGGGACCCCGGCGACGTCTGCTCCCAGACATACGACAACGACTGACCCACATCAGGATCCGTACCCGAACCCTGCAGCGTCACCGTGTCACCCACCGTCACCGCCTGATCCGCCCCCGCATTCGCCGTCGGCGCCGTATTCGCCTTCACCGTCACCGTCACCGACGCCGTCGACGTCAACGACCCATCCGAAACCAACACCTGGAACGTGTAGTCACCCACCGTCCCCGGCGCGATGAACGTCGGCTTCGCCGCGTTCGGATTCGTCAGCGACACCACCGGACTGCCCGGCGCCGACTGCGACCACGAATAGGTCAGCGCGTCGCCGTCCGCGTCGGTCGAGCCAGAGCCGTCCAACGTCACCGTCACGCCCGAGACGACCGACTGCGCCGTGCCCGCGGACGCCACCGGCGCCCGGTTCTTCACCGTGATCGTGACGGTGTCGGTCGCGGCCAGCGTGCCGTCGCTGACGGTGAGCTGGAACGTGTAGTCGCCCGCCACCGTGGGCTTGAACGACGGCTTGGCCGACGTGCTGCTGGAGAGCGTCACGCTGGCCGGGCCGGTTGTCATCAGCCACTTGTAGGTCAGCGCGTCCCCATCGATGTCACTCGAATGCGAGCCGTCGAGGTTGACCGTCTCGCCCTTGTTCACGGTCTGGTCGTCCCCGGCGTCCGCGGTGGGCGCCCGGTTCGGCACGCCCACGGCCACCGTCACCGTGTCGGTGGAGCTGTGACCGGCGTTGTCGGAGACGGTCAGCTGGAACGTGTACGTGCCGGCGACCGTCGGCGTGAACGACGGGTTGACTGTCGTGCCACCGGTCAGCGTGACGCTGCCGGGGGCGCCGGGCTGCAGCGTCCACGCATACGTCAGCGGGTCGCCGTCGGGATCGTACGACGCCGAACCGTCCAGCGTGACCGTCGTGCCGGTCGTCACCGACTGATCCGTTCCTGCGTTCGCCACGGGAGCGCGGTTCGGCGGTGCGTTGACCGTGATCGTCACCGTCGCGATACCGGCAGCCTGACCATCGGAGACCGTCAACCGGAACACAAAGGTGCCAGACGTCGTCGCCGTGAACGTCGGCTTCGCCACACCCGCGCTCGACAACGCCATCAGCGGGGCCGTCGGCGACGTCTGCTCCCACGAGTACGACAGGGTCTGGCCCGCATCAGGGTCCGAGCCCGAACCCTGCAGCGTCACCGTGTCGCCCACGGTCACCGCCTGATCCGCCCCCGCGTTCGCCGTCGGAGCCGTGTTCGCCTTCACCGTCACCGTTACCGACGCCTCCGACGTCAATGCGCCGTCGGAGACGGCCACCTTGAACGTGTAGTCACCCGCCGTAGGAGGCGCCACGAACGTCGGCTTCACCGCGGTCGCGCTCGACAACGACACCGCCGGACCGACTGGCGCCGTCTGCGACCACAGATAGGTCAGTGTCGTGTTCGGGTCCGGGTCGGTCGAGCCGGAGGCGTCCAACGTCACCGTCGCGCCCGAGACGACCGTCTGCGCGGTGCCCGCGGACGCCACCGGCGCCCGGTTGACCGCGGACACCGTGACGACGACCGTGTCCGTGGCCGTGGCCACGCCATTCGACACCTTCAACTCGAAGGTGTACGGACCGCCGACGGTGGGGGTGAACGTCGGCTTGGCCGTGTTGGCGCCGGACAACGCCACTGTGGTGCCGCCGCTCTGCGTCCAGACGTAGGTGAGAGCCATGCCGTTCGGCTCGGACGACGCCGAGCCGTCCAACGTCACGGGCGAGTTGGCGGAGACGGACTGGTCCGGCCCCGCGTTCGCCACAGGCGCCTGGGCCACGGCCCCCAGCACCTGGAGTTCCGCGAGCCCGACATTCACGGTGGTCGTCGAGACCGTGTTCACCGTGAACCGGACGCTCGTGGTGAGGCGGGCCGTGAAACGGACCGTGGTGGCCTTGCCCGTGTTGTCGAGGGCGCCGACCGCGACGGTCGTTCCGTCGGAGAACGTGAGCGTGCCGCTGAGCACCTGATCGTTGGCGTTGGGACGGTCGTACAGGACGATCGTGTCGGTCTTCACCGGCTGCGGGAACGTCAGCTGCACCCACGCGCCGCCCTTCTGACCGACGGACGCCCACTCCTTGGTGGCGTCGTTCGGGTAGCCGAGGACGCTGCCGTCGATCACTCGGTCGGCGGTCTGGTTCGTGGCGCCCGAGGACGCCGTGGCGACCACCCCCGCCAGCCGGGCGACGTTGGTCGTGCCCACCGCGCTCACCTGCACCGTCACCGTGCTCGTCGAGGACTGGCCGTTGGCGGTCACGGTCAGCGTGAACACATAGCTGCCGGCCACCGTCGGGGTGAACGTGGGCTTGACGGCACTCGCGCTGCTCAGCGTGACGGCCGCGGGACCGGTCGTCAGCGCCCAGGCGTAGGTCAGCGTGCCGCTGCCGGTCGATCCGGAGCCGTCGAGAGTGACCTGCTGGTTGACGGTCGTGGTCTGGTCGCTGCCCGCGTTCGCGATCGGCGCGGTACTGGTGGTGCCGTAGACCTCGAACTCGGCCAGCCCGATGTTCTGGGTGTTCGGGCCCACCGCGGTGATCGTCAGCTGGATGCTCGAGGTGACCCGGGACGAGAACGTGATCGTCGTGCCGCCGCCCGCGTTGTCGAGCGCGCTGGGGCAGGTGACGGTGCTGCCGTCGGAGAACGTGAGCGTGCAGCCCGTGATCTGGTCGTCGGCGTTGGGCCGGTCGTACAGCACGACGCGATCGGTCGCGACGGCCTGCGGGAAGGTCAGCTTGACCCAGCTGCCGGCCTTGCCGGAGACCGTTGACCACTCCTTGGTGTAGTCGGTCGGCCAGCCCAGCGTGCTGCCGTCGATCACGGCGGTGGCCGGCTGCCCGGTCGCCGCGCTCGACGCGGTGACGCTCACGCCGGCCAGCCTGGCGAGGTTCGCCGTGCCCACGCTGCTGGCCTGCACCGTGACGCTGTCGCTCGAGGACGTGCCCGAGTAGCTGACGGTCACCTTGAAGACATAGGTGCCCGAGGACGCCGGCACGAACGTCGGCTTGGCCGACGACGCTCCGGACAGGGTGACGGACGGCCCGCCCGTCTGGGTCCAGGTGTACGACGGCGTGCCCCCGGCGTACGAGCCCGTGGCGTCCAGCGTGACGGTCGTGTTGACCAGGACGGACTGGTCCGCGCCGGCGGACGCGACGACCGCCGCCCCGGCGGTGGCGGTGACGTACTGCCGCGACGGCCAGCCGTAGGTGTTGTAGTAATCGCTGAGGTCGACCTCGTCGTCGTAGTCGGCATAGGCGTCGAAGGCGTCCGACTTCTGCTGCAGGAGCGTGCCGCTGACGTTGGCGCTCTGGTAACGCGTCGGGTAGCCCTGGTAGGCGATCCGCCGGTGGCCGGACTCGGAGTTGTACGCGGTGCTGACGTCGAGCGCGACGTGGGCGATCGCGACATGGTCCCAGTGGTCGAACGAGGTGCTGGTGCTGGCCACGTAGGAGCCGTTGTAGTTCTGCGTGCGGACGACCGTCGGCGTCGAAGCCCGCATCAGGTCGAGGAACGTGTTCCGCAGCGTCGTGTTGGTGTAGGAGGCGCTGCTGTCCTTGGTGGTCAGGCTGCTCACCGCACCGGTCAGCAGGCGGTAGACCGAGCCGGCGCTGCCGTAGCCGGTGCCGAGGAGGTCGCCGTCGGGCAGTCGCATGAAGACCAGCGAGATGCTGGGACGCGCCGTCAGCGTGCGCAGGCGCAGCGTCTTGCCGCCCGCGGAGATCGAGGAGGTGGTCCACGAGTTCGAGACGCCGGCCATCGTCGCCCACGCCGCCTCGCTGCCCTTCTCGCGTGACTGCCAGTAGTCGGACCCGTTACCCGCGTCGCCCGCCGTCACGTACACGGTGCGGACGCAGCGCCCCGCCGACACGTCGCCGAGGATGTCGGGGCTCATGAACAGGAGATCGTCGTCCTGGTGGGCCGAGAAGTTGAGGGCACCGCCCTGGCAGGACGACGACGCCGCCCAGGCCTGCTGCGCCACGACGGTCATGGGTAGGAAGCCCAGCACGAGGGCGAGCGCGAGAAGCAGGGCGAACGGACGCCGCCGCCCACTCGCAGAGCGATTCCCGATGGTCCCCGACAAACTCATGATCTTCCCCCGACATGCGTCCCCGACCGACAGCCGCGCACAATTCCTCGTGTGTCCGGCCGCCGGGACGTGTGCGCGACCCCCCCGCGACACGGCCCCATTCTCTCGTGTCGACTATAGTCACAGAACCTTGGACGGAGCGTCGAGGGTCCAGGGACGAGGCGTCGAGGGTCGACCGCCTCAGCATCGGGGAGCACACGTGACAAGCCAGAACACCCCTCCCGGCCCGGGCAGCGAGGCCGGCCAGGAGCGCCCCGCCCTGGGGCCCCTCGCGTTGATCCTCTCGTTGGTAGTGGGTCCCCTCGGGGCCGGGATGGGAGCCTGGCTCGCCCTCCGGGCAAGGCGGGCGAGCCAGAGCGTCTCCCCGCTCGCGATCGCTGCCATCGTGGTCGGAATCGTGCAGACGGTCGTCGTGGCGAGCGTGCTGACTATGACTCTCGGACGCTCGGCCCCCGCCACGGGGCCCGGCGCATCCCCCACGCCCGCCGTCACGTATCCGAGCTGGACGATCACGCCGGAGCCCACCATCGTCACGGCGAGCCCCTCGCGTCCGCTGCCCGACTCGCTGAGCCACTTCGTTCCTGCCACCGTGGGCCCCTACGAGGCAGGGGAGGCCACGCCTGACCAGCCGTCGCTGGACCGCGGGGCCGTCGCGGCCGTGTCGGTGCCCTACGCCTCTTCGAAGAGGTCGGTGCAGACCGTGATGGCCCAGTGGCCGAGCGCCGAGGCAGCGGAGACCTTCCTGGCCACGCAGGCGTCCGAGCGGTTCGGCACGCAGACGCCTCTGCTGGCGGCACCGGTGCCCTCGGGCTCGATGTCGTACTTCAATCAGGATGGCGAGGGAGTCATCTACTCCCGTCAGGGCGTGTTCACGATGATCGTGACCGGCAAGGAGTCCTCGGTCCAGGACTTCTTCACTCAGTTCCCGGCCTGAGGCCGCTGGGCGCTCCGCCGCGGTTCTCGCATCGAGATTCAGCATCGAAGGTCCTTTCTCGCAACGGTCTCGCACTGCGTCTGGTCACCTGCCACCCGCCGGCCGATAATGGTCAGACCGAACCGGCGCTGGTTCGGTCCCCGGCACCGAGGAGCCCGCCCATGACCACCAGCCTGGCCACAGACCTCCGCACCCGCCTCGGCCACGAACAGGTCCAGGACCGCCCCCTCGACCTGGCCCGCATGGCCCACGACGCCTCGCACTACCTGCTCGAGCCGACCGTGGTGGTGGTGGCCCGCGACGGCTCCGACGTCGCGGAGGCGGTCCGTCTGGCGGCGCGCCACGGAGTACCGGTGACGTTCCGCTCCGGCGGCACGTCGCTGTCGGGGCAGGCCCAGACCAACGGCGTCCTCATCGACACCAGGCGCGGGTTCCGCGGCATCGAGGTCCTGGACGCCGGCGCACGCGTCCGCTGCCAACCCGGGGCGACCGTCCGCTCGGTGAACACCGCCCTGGCGCACTACGGCCGCTCGCTGGGGCCCGATCCGGCGTCCGAGGTGGCCTGCACGATCGGCGGCGTGGTCGCGAACAACTCCTCGGGCATGGCCTGCGGAACCACCCGCAACACCTACCGGACGCTGGCCGGCCTCGAGGTCGTCCTGCTGTCCGGCACCCGGATCGACACGGCGGCCCCGGACGCCGACGCGCGGCTCGCCCAGGCCGAGCCGGCGCTGACCGAAGGGCTGCTGCGGCTGCGCGACCGCGTCCGCGGCAACCCGGACTCGGTGCGGCGGATCCGCCACCAGTTCTCGATGAAGAACACGATGGGCTACGGCATCAACGCCTTCCTGGACTTCGACACACCGTCCGACATCCTGGCGCACCTGATCGTGGGCTCAGAGGGCACGCTCGGCTTCATCCTGTCGGCGACGTTCGACACGATCCCCGCCTACTCCCAGCTGGCCACCTCGCTGCTGGTCTTCGACCGCATCGACGGCGCCACCGCCGCCCTGCCGGCCCTCGTGGACGCCGGCGCGGCCACCGCGGAACTGATGGACGCGGCGTCCCTGCGGGTGGCCCAGCAGCTCACCACGATCGTCCCGGCGATCGAGGGGCTGCGCGTCGACGCGCACACGGCCCTGCTCGTAGAGGCGCAGTGCGAGACGGCGTCCGAGCTGGACGACCGCGTGGACGCCCTGTCGCGCGTCGTGGCCCGGCTCGAGGGGCTGTCCACGCTGGAGAAGCCGTACGGGTTCTCGACCGACCCGAGCGAGCGGGCGCTCGCCTGGCTCGTGCGCAAGGGGCTATACACGGCCGTCGCCGGCGCCCGGCCGGTGGGCTCGACAGCCCTGCTCGAGGACGTCGTCGTCCCGATGCCCGCCCTCACCGACACCGTCGGCGAGATCCAGGGGCTGTGCGGGCGCTACGGCTATCACGACGCGGTGATCTTCGGCCACGCCAAGGACGCCAACCTGCACTTCATGATCAACCCCGACCTCCGCGACCCGAGCCAGCTCGACTCCTACGAGCGGTTCAGCGACGAATTGGTCGACCTGATCCTCGCCGCCGACGGGTCGCTGAAGGCCGAGCACGGCACCGGACGCATCATGGCGCCGTTCGTCGAGCGGCAGTACGGCACCGAGCTCTACCAGGTGATGCGCGAAGTCAAGGCCCTGTTCGACCCGGCCGGAGTCCTCAACCCGGGCGTCATCATCACCGACGACGCGCAACTCCACCTGCGCAACATCAAGGTGCCGGAGGTCGTCGACCCCGACGTCGACCGCTGCGTCGAGTGCGGCTACTGCGAGCCTGTCTGCCCCTCGCGCGACCTCACCACGACCCCGCGCCAGCGCATCGCCCTGATGCGCGAGTTGAGGGCCTCGGACGCCGTCCGTCGCGCCGCGCTGGAGGCCGACTTCACCTACGACGCCGTCGAAACGTGCGCGGCCGACTCGCTGTGCCTGCTGAACTGCCCGGTCTCGATCGACACCGGCAAGGTGATGAAGAAGTTCCGGCACGACAACCAGTCGCAGGTGGCCCAGGACGTCGCCCTCAAGCTGGCCGAGAACTGGGCGGTCGTGCTCAAGGGGCTGCGGACGGGCATGGGCGTCGCGACGCTGGTGCCGTCGCCGGCGCTCACCGCGGTGACGGACGCCGCCCGCAAGCTGGTCTCCACCGACCTGATGTACCGCGTCGGCGACGACCTGCCGCGCGGCGGCGTCCCCCGCAAGACCCGGTACCGGCGCGAGCCGGGCGAGGTCGTGCTGTTCGCGTCCTGCCTGAACGAGATCTTCGGCTCGGCGACCGCGTCCCGGCGCGACAAGCACTCTGGGGCCCCCTTCGCGTTCCTGGCGCTGTGCGACCGGGCCGGCGTGAAGGCCCAGATCCCCGAGGGCATCGAGGGCCTGTGCTGCGGCACCGTGTGGCGCAGCAAGGGGTTGACCGACGGCCTCGCCGAGATGGCCGAACGGACGGCGTCCGTGCTGATCGAGGCCACCCATGGGGGCGAAGTGCCGGTCGTCACGGACGCGAGTTCCTGCACGCACGGGCTGCACGGGCTGGCGTCCGACCTGGTCAAAGCCGGGAAGACCGACCTGGCCGAGCGGTTCGCGGCCGTGCCGATCGTCGACTCGGTGGCGTTCACGGCGCTGAACCTGCTGCCCCACCTGCGGGTGCCGCGGAAGCTGGGCTCGGCCGTCCTGCACCCGACCTGCTCCGACCGCCACGCGGGCGACCTGCCGCACCTGGTGGCGTGCGCGCAGGCGTGTGCCGAGCGGATCGTCGTCCCGGACGCCGCCGGCTGCTGTGCCTTCGCCGGCGACCGCGGCATGCTGCACCCGGAACTGACGGCGTCCGCGACCCGGCTGGAGGCTGCCGAGGTGAGCCGGGAGGTCTACGACGCCTACCTGTCGAGCAACCGGACCTGCGAGCTCGGCATGTCGCGGGCCACCGGGCACACCTACCGGCACGTCCTGGAGGTGCTCGCCGAACTCAGCGCCTGAGGGGCCGATCGCTGCCCACGGGCCCTCCACCCCTAACGATCAGTGTCCCCGGCCTCTCCACCCCCCGCGATCAGTGCAATAATATTCGTCGTTTTGTGCGGAAAATCATTGCACTGATCGCACCCCCAGGAGAATCTCATTGCACTGATCGGGGCAGAGGAGGACGCCTCAGTCGCGCTCGCGGCTCCACAGGAGGGCGGCGTAGGCGGTCCGGATGTGCGCCTCGATGCGGTCCGCGGCGCGCAGGGGGCGGTGGGCGACGAGCGCGTCCAGGATCGCGGCGTGGCCCTCGTGGAGTTCCTGGACGACCTCGTCCCAGTCCTCGCGCTCCTCGAACGCGTGCATGATCCACCAGGCCATGGCGTCGCGGATCGCGGTCGTCATGTCGGCGATCAGGCGGTTGTGGCCGGCGTCGGCGATCTGCACGTGGAACCGGGTGTCGAGGGCGTTGAACTGCTCCCGGGTGACGCCCGGGCGGGTCATGGCGTCCAGAGTCTCGCGGAGGCAGTCCAGCTCGCCGGGGGTGGCGAACTGGGCCGCCAGGCGGGCGCTCCAGCGCTCGAGCATGACGCGGGCCTCGATGGCGTCCGGCATGGGGAAGTTGGACATACCGATGTGCAGCCGCAGCATCCGGGTGAGTGCCGACGACGAGCTCGGGATGAGGAGCGTTCCGCCCTCTGGGCCGCGCCCGGCGGCCGAGCGGACGACACCCATCGCCTCCAGTGCGCGGACGGCCTCGCGCACCGAGGCGCGGCTGACGCCGAGCTGAGCAGCGAAGTCGCGTTCGGCGGGAAGGCGGTCGCCGACGCGCAGGCGACCGGTCGCGATGCCTTCCTCGACGGCGGCGAGCACCTCTTCGTACGCCCGGCCGACGGACTCCTCGGCGAGCCGATCGGTCATAGCTTCACCTCTTGACTCCCCCAACCAGGACGACTTACATTCCTCGCATCGAATGGTCAGACCATACCCGGCCTCTGCTCAGCGAGGAGCGCTCATCGTGAATACCTTCCAGCCGAACATATCGCCGCTGGGGCCGCTCTGGCTCTCGGCGCTCGTCGGCTTCATCCCCCTCATCACGATCTTCGTCACGCTCGGCGTCCTGCGCTGGAAGGCGCACATCGCCGGCCTCACCACCCTGGCGGTGTCGATCGTCATCGCCATCGCCGCTTGGGGCATGCCCGCCGACATGGCCTTGCTCTCGGCCACGCAGGGTGCCGTCTTCGGCCTCTTCCCGATCGTCTGGATCGTGTTCATGGCGATCGTCCTCTACCAGGTCACCGTCGTCTCCGGACGCTTCGAGGACCTGCGCGACGTCTTCGGCCTGCTCAGCGACGACCCGCGAGTCCAGGCCATGCTGATCGCGTTCTGCTTCGGCGGCCTGCTCGAGGCCCTCGCCGGCTTCGGCGCCCCCGTCGCGATCACCGGCGTCATGATCATGGCCGTCGGCTTCTCGGCCCTCCGCGCGGCCTGCGTCGTGCTGCTGGCCAACACCGCGCCGGTCGCGTTCGGCGCGATCGCGATCCCGATCATCACGGCCGGACGCCTCACCGGCATCCCGTACCAGCAGATCGGCGCCTACGTCGGTCACCAGACCCCGATCCTCGCCGCCGTCGTCCCGCTGTTCCTCTGCCTGCTCGCCGACGGACGCCGCGGCGTCCGGGACTGCTGGCCCGTCGCGGTCGTGACCGGCCTCGCGTTCGCCGTCACGCAGTGGATCAGCGCCACCTACATCTCCGTCGAGCTGACCGACATCATCGCGTCGCTGGTCGGCCTCGGCGCCGCCGCGATCATGCTGCGGTTCTGGCAGCCGCAGGGCACCGCCGAGGCGGTCGCCCGCCTGCGCCACGACCGCGAGACCGAACTGGCCAAGATGACCCAGCAGGAGCGCGACGCGCTGCCCAAGGACGCCACGGCGTCCACCGATCGACCGCAACTCACCGGCGGCCAGATCGCCATGGCGCTGTTCCCGTACCTCCTCGTCATCGTGGTGTTCTCGCTGGCCAAGCTGATCCCGGTGGTGAGCAATTGGCTGGCGTCCACCGACGTCAAGGTGCCCTGGCCGGGGCTCGACGGCCGGCTGCTGACGACCGCCGGCAAGGTCAGCACCTCGACCGTCTACCAGTGGCAGTGGCTGTCGTCGCCGGGCACGATGCTGCTGATCTGCGCGTTCATCGTGGCGCTCGTCTACAAGGTCTCGATGAAGGACTTCTGGGGCGAGATCGCCGGCACCGCGCACAAGCTGCGGTTCTCGATCCTGACGATCGCGTCGGTCCTGGCGCTGGCGTACGTCATGAACTTCTCCGGCCAGACGATCACGATCGGCACGTTCATCGCGGGCGCCGGGCCGGCCTTCGCGTTCTTCTCGCCGATCCTCGGCTGGATCGGCACGGCGGTCACCGGATCCGACACCTCGGCCAACGCCCTGTTCGCCACCCTGCAGCAGACGGCGGGCAAGACCGCGGGCATCGACCCGACGCTGCTCGTCGCCGCGAACACCGCCGGAGGCGTGGTCGGCAAGATGATCAGCCCGCAGAACCTGACGATCGCCGCCACCGCGGTGGGGCTGCTCGGACGCGAGTCCGACATCCTGCGCAAGGTGCTGCCCTGGAGCCTCGGGCTGCTGTTCGTGCTGTGCCTGCTGGTCGGGCTGCAGTCGACGCCGGTCCTGTCCTGGATGCTGCCGCACTTCTGATCCCCGGGTAAGGAGCCCCTCATGACCCTCACCACCGAGCGCACCGGCCGGTCGTCGGACGCCCCCGGCGCCGGCCTGACGGTGGCGCTGTTCGCCACCTGCGCCAACGACGTGATGTTCCCGCAGGCACCGATCGCGACCACGAAGCTGCTGGAGCGGCTGGGCTGCCGGGTGGTCTTCCCCACCAGGCAGACCTGCTGCGGCCAGCCGTTGGTCAACACCGGCTACTACGACGAGACCGTCCCGATCGTGCGCAACTTCGTCGAGGCCTTCGGTGACTACCCGTACGTCGTGGCGCCCTCCGGGTCCTGCGTCGGGTCGGTCCGGCACCAGCATCAGTTGCTGGCCGACCACGCCGCCGACCCCGGCCTGCGGCGCGACGTGGACGAGGTGGTGTCGCGCACGTTCGACATCAGCGAGTTCCTCGTCGACGTCCTCGGCGTGACCGACGTCGGTGCCTACTTCCCGCACGTGGTCACCTACCACCCGACCTGCCATTCGGTGCGCGTGGCGCACGTGGGCGACCGTCCGATGCGGCTGCTGCAGGCCGTCAAGGGCATCACAGTCCGCGACCTGCCGGACGCCGACCGCTGCTGCGGCTTCGGCGGCACGTTCTCGCTGAAGAACCCGGACGTCTCGGTCGCCATGGCGGCCGACAAGGCCCGCAACGTGGCGTCCACCGGCGCCGAGTACCTGGTCGCCGGCGACAACCTGTGCCTGCTCAACATCTCCGGCGTCCTGCGCCGGGAGAACTCGGGCATCCTGCCCATCCACTTGGCCGAGGTGCTCGCGTCCACCGAGGAGGACTCATGAGCGACACCGTCACCTCCCGTTCCCAGGCCGCGGGCGCGGACCGCACCATCGGCGTCCCACCGCGGCGGACGCCGGCGCCGCCGCCCGGGCGCCTGATCGACTCCCCGCGCTTCCCGCGGCAGGCGCGCGTCGAGCTGGGCAACCCCGTCCAGCGGAAGAACCTGCACCACGCCATGACGACGATCCGGGCCAAGAGGGCGATGGTGACCGCCGAGCTCGACGACTGGGAGGACCTGCGACTGGCCGGCGAGGCCATCAAGAACCGGACGCTGCGCCACCTCGACACCTACCTCGTCCAGCTGGAGGAGTCGCTGACCCGGGCCGGGACGGTCGTCCACTGGGCCCGGGACGCCGAGGAGGCCAACCGCATCATCGTCTCGCTCGTGAGCGAGGCTCTGGGGGACGCCGAGGGCGACGCCCGTGAGGTGGTCAAGGTCAAGAGCATGGCCACCCAGGAGATCGACATGAACGAGGCGCTCGAGGAGGCCGGGATCGCCGCCTGGGAGACCGACCTCGCCGAGCTGATCGTCCAGCTGGGCCACGACCGGCCCAGTCACATCCTGGTGCCGGCGATCCACCGGGGCCGCTCCGAGGTGCGTGAGATCTTCGTCGAGGAGATGGGGCGCTACGGGCGGCCGGCTCCGGAGGGCTTGGACACCGAGCCCGCCCACCTCGCCGGCGCCGCCCGGCTCCACCTGCGCGAGAAGTTCCTGCGGGCGCGGGTCGCGATTTCCGGCGCGAACTTCGCGGTCGCCGAGACCGGGACGTTGGTGGTCGTCGAGTCTGAGGGCAACGGACGCATGTGCCTGACCCTGGCCGACACGCTGATCTCGGTGGTGGGCATCGAGAAGGTGCTGCCGACCGTGGCCGACCTGGAGGTCTTCCTGCAGCTGCTGCCCCGGTCGTCGACCGGCGAACGGATGAACCCCTACACGTCGCTCTGGACCGGCCCCACGCCTGGAGACGGCCCGCAGACCATGCACGTGGTGCTCGTCGACAACGGGCGCACCAAGGTGCTCGCCGACCCCAAGGGACGCGAGGCGCTGCGCTGCATCCGCTGCTCGGCGTGCATCAACGTCTGCCCGGTGTACGAGAAGGTCGGCGGCCACGCCTACGGCTCGGTCTACCCGGGGCCCATCGGTGCGGTGCTGACGCCGCAGCTGCGGGGCGTCACGTCGCCGGTGGACGCCTCGCTGCCGTTCGCGTCCACGCTGTGCGGGGCCTGCTTCGACGTCTGCCCCGTGCGGATCCCGCTGCCCGACCTGCTGGTGCACATGCGGCACAAGGTCGTCGAGGGCAAGAAAGCCGCCGCGAAGGCCGAGGGCGCCAAGGCCCTGCTGCACCCGCACGCCGAGCCGGCGATCATGAAGGCGGCCGCCAAGGTGCTCGCCTCCCCCCGTCTCTGGACGGCCGCCACGCAGGCCGGCTCGCTGGGCGGCCGGGTGCTCGACGGACGCGTCGCCAAGATCGGCCCGCTGCCCTGGCCGCTGTCGAAGTGGACCAACGCCCGCGACGTGCCGATCCCGCCGACGGAGAGCTTCCGCAGCTGGTACGCACGCACCCACGAGACCGACGGGAGCCCGAAGTGAGCCAGATGTCACCGGCCCGCGAGGCCGTGCTCAGCCGCATCCGCGCGTCCCTGGCCGACGTGCCGGACGCACCCGCCGAGCAGGACACCCCGGTGCCCTGGGCGTACGGGCGCCCGCGTCCGCTGGAGGACGCCGTCGCGCAACTCGAGGACCGCATCCTCGACTACCGCGCCGGCTTCGAGCGCTGCTCCCCCGCCGGGCTGCCGGACGCGGTCGTCCGCGCTCTGCAGACGCACGGGGCGGCGTCCGTGGTCCTGCCCGACGGGCTCGACCGCACGATCGTGGACGCCGTCGGTGCGGCCGGCATCGGGGTGCGCGGCGACGAGCCGCCGCTCAGCCGCGCCGAGCTGGACGCGACCAGCGCCGTGGTCACCACCTGCGCGGTGGCGGCCGCCGAGACCGGGACGATCATGCTCGATCACGGCCCCGGTCAGGGGCGCCGGGCGCTGTCACTGTTGCCCGACGTGCACGTCTGCATCGTGCGCGCCGACCAGGTGGTGAGCGACGTGCCGGAGGCCGTCGCCCGCATCACGCCCGCTGTGCGGCAGGAGCGTCCGGTCACCTGGATCAGCGGTGGGTCCGCGACCAGTGACATCGAATTGAGCCGGGTTGAGGGCGTCCACGGGCCGCGGACGCTGCACGTCCTGCTCGTCGAGGACTGACCTCCGGGCCGTCCGCGGCGTCCCTGCCGGGGAGACGCCGCACCGCAGTCTCGAGCGCGCCTCGAGATCACGCCGAGCCCTCTGCGGGCAATCCGCGTGGATCGCCCGAGCCGAAGCTGTGAGTGTGCTTTGATGACGGCGTTCGGGGGCACAGGCGCCCCGGGGGGAGGCTGGCGTGGCGACGGGGGCGGCTGCGACGGAGCATCTGACGGAGCGCGGTTCGCTGGTGTTCCGCTGCGGCCTGCTGGACGAGCCGCCCGTGTCGCTGGGCCTCCTGGGCGCCATGGCCCGGGCTGCGGCGCTGGCGACGAGCGCCGAGGGCTTCGACGTCCGCGCCAATGTGGACCTCTTCGAGACCCGGTTCAGCGTCCTCGGCGGCGACCCGGTCTCGGCGCTCGCCGCGCTGAGACGCCACCTCGACTCCCCCGACCCCGCGTCGGTCGCGGCGGCGGTACGCGAGACCACCTGGCACGGCCCCTCGCTGGTGGAACGGTGCTGGCGCGCGCTGTTCGGGGCGACCGGCCCGGGCGTTCTGTCGCTCGGACGCCCCGGCGAGCGCAGCGCCGCCGCCGAGGGCTTCGCGTCCGGCGCGGCCCTGTCGCGGAGGTGGTTCTTGCCGGAGAACCTCGCCGAGCGAGCCCCGTCCTCGACGTCCTCCGGCTCGGCGGGCGCGCCGTCGTGACCGTCGGCGCCGTGGGACCGGAGCCGGACGTCCGCTGGTTCCTGCCCGTGCTCGCGGAGAAGGTGCGGGCGGCCGGCCAGTACGGGCCCGGGGCGTCCGAGGCCGGCGGCGAGACACTGGGCCGCATCCGGGCGGTGGGCGACCGGTTGCTGACGCTCATCGACGAGGGCATCGCGCTCGGACCGGAGTCGAGCGCGCGCTTCGCCGACGGCGTGGAGACAGTCGGCGTCGAGTCGGGCACCGCACCCGCCACCGGGACGCGCGGGCGCGTCTTCGTCCGTCCCCTGTTCGACTCCGATCCCGACCAGCTCGTCCTGGAGGGCACGACGCTCCTCCACCGTCGCAGGCGCGAGGTCGTCGTCTGGGTCGACCTCGCCGATCCCGCCACCGCGGAGACCTGGCCGGAGGGCCGCTGGTGTGTCACGGCGCCCGACGGCGTCTCGATCACCGTCATCCCCGGCGACTGGGAGCGCGGAGCCACCCTGTGCCGGCTGATCGCGCAGCTGGTGCCGCGCGCCAGCGTGGTGACCCACGACCACCCCGCGGGCCCCAGACGCACGGTCCCGCTGGCGGGGCGACTCGGCGGCTGGCTCCGCGAGGCCACCGTCTTGTGGCTGCTCTCCGGCGTCGTCGTCTACGGGATCATCGCCCAAATGGGAAGCACAGGGTCCTCCATCAGCCCCGGCCTTGTGGCGACCATGCTCGCGGTCGTGCTGGTGCCCCTGCTGGTCAAGCTGGGGCGGCAGGAGTTGGCGAAGCGGCGGCGTCCATGACCACGACCGTGCACCGCACCGAGGTCGACGGCGTCCCCGTGTTCTGGTCCGATCTCGGACGCCCCACGCTGCGGGCCACGCTGTCCTTCCGCATCGGGCAGGCCGACGAGCCCCTGGCCCGGCGGGGCCTGGTCCACCTGATCGAACACGTCGCGCTGGACGGCCGCTGGCCCGTCTACCTCGAGGTGAACGGGGCGACCGGCCCGATCTCCACCACCTTCCTGCTCGACGGCCCGCCCGAGCTGGTCGTGGACGCCCTCGGTCTGGTCACGGCGGCGATCGGACGCCTCGAGCCGGCCCGGCTCGAACGCGAGACCGAGATCCTGGCCGCCGAGGCGGACGTCCGGGTGGAAAGCCGACGGGCCGCGTCACCGCTGGTGCACCGCTTCGGCCTCGTCGGCCCCGGAGTCCTGGCCGGCGGCGAGTTCGGCCTGCACACGGCCGATGCCGACGAGGTGCTCGCGTTCGCGCAGGAGGCGTTCTGCCGCGGCAACGCGACCCTCGCCCTCACGGGGCCGGTCCCGCCCCGGCTACATCTCCACCTTCCCGACGACGCGCGTCGGCGTCCTCTCCCCGCCTGGGAGTCCTTCGTCGCTCCTCCGTGCGCGGTCGAGGGACGCGAGGGTGAGGTCATCCTGACCGCCCTGGGTGCGGACGCCCCCGCAGACCTCTTCGTCGATTACCTGATGGCCACGCGCCACCGGACGTCGGCCAGCCTGGACCTGGGCCCGGTCACCCATCACACGTTCACGCCCACCTCCGGCGACATCCGCGCCGAGGCCGCCGCCCTGCTGGCCGACCTGCGCCTCCTGGCGTCCGACGGACCCGCGCCCCACCTGCTGGCCGAGCATCAGACCGCGCTGGCGCTGGCCGTTCGCGGCCGTGGCATTGAGGTCTTCGAGCCGCAGCGCGCGGCGTACTGCGAGCTGCTCGGGCGTCCCTACCTGGACGCCGACGAGCTGCTCGCCGAGCACGCCCGCGTCACCCCCGCCGACGTCGCGGGCGCCGCACGGTCCTGCGCCGAGACGGCGATGCTTGTGGTGCCCGACTCGGCCGCGGTGCCCGAGGGGCTCCGCTTCTTCTACGGCCTGCCCCGCGAGGCTCCGCTCGTCGGCGAGTGCCGGCGGTTCGAGCCGGTGGACACTGAGCCGGCGAACCTTCGCCTCCAGGGTCATCTGCTGGAGTACAACTCGCCCACCGGTCTTCTCGTCGTCGACCTCACGTCGCTCGTCCTGTATGTGATCCGCGCCGACGGACGGGTCGTGGTCCGACCTGACGGCTGCCAACTCACGCTGGCGGCGTCCCAGTGGTTGAACTTCGACTCGATGATCGCCGAGGTTGATCGGGTCGTTCCCAGACACGTGATCTGGAGGCAGATCTGATGGAGCGCTGCCTGCTTGCTGGCATCCCCGTGTGGTGGCGACCGAGTGACCATCCGGGGCTGCGCGTCAGCCTGATGTTCCGGGCTGGACGGATCGACGAGACCCTTCTCACCGCGGGGCGGTTGTCGGCCCTGATGGCCTGGGCTCTGCTGCCGACCTTCCCGGCCTACGTGTCGGCGTCCGGCTCGTTCGGCGGGGTCGTCTCGCACATCGACCTGTACGGCCCACCAGACGCCGTGGCATCCGTGCTCGGCACGATCGCAGCCCGCCTGCACGGCCCGACGGACGCCGAGTGGGCCGAGTCCGAGGCGGCGGTCCTGCGCATGATGGCCGACGAGGACGACTTCGACACCCTGCTCGCCGAGCGCTTCGGGGTGTGCGGGCCGGGTGCGGGCTCCCTCCGTGGACCCGCCCTGCAGACCCTCACGGCCGGGTGGCTCCGAGAGGTCGGGGCGGGGTTCTTCGCGTCCGGCAACGCCGCCCTGGCACTCGACGGTGACGTGCCGGTCGGGTTGCAGCTGCCCCTGCCGGCGGGCGGCCGGCAGCCAGCACCACCGCTGCCCGCGACGCGTGAGCCGATCCCGAGGGTCTACGTCACGCCCGACAGGCTCGTCCTGTCGGGGCTGGTCCCGACCTCGGACGCCTCCGTTCTTGCCCAAGGGATCCTCCGCACCCGGCTGGAGGAGCGGCTCCGCCACCGGCTGCGGTCGACGTACGCAGTGTCGTGCGCCACCTTCAACTTCGGCGAGACCACCCTGGCCGTGTTCAGCGCGGACGTGAGCGCCGAGCGGTTCGCCGAGGCGTCCGGGATCGTCGCGGAGACCGCCTGGCTGCTGTCGGCCGTCCCTGCCGAGGAGCGGGAGCTGAAGGATCACGCGTTCGCCACGGTGCAGGCGTTGCGCGCCCCGGAGGTCGAAGCGGAAGAACCGTTCGGCGCCGCCCACCGCGAGCTGCTCGGCCAAGCCCCCCGGACCGTCGCGGAGCGCATCGCCGCCGTCGAGGGCATCGGCCTGGCCGACCTTCGGACGCCCCTGGCGTCCCTGTTCGGCAGCGCGATGCTGGGGGCTCCCATCGACCAGGCGGTCGACGTGGACTGGCCCACGGACGCCGTACCGAGGGAGGGCCGCCTCGAGGGCCGGCGTCATCGTCCCCGCCGCGGCGCCGAGCACCTGTTCGAGCCCTTGTGCGACGTCGTCGTGGCGGACGGCCGGCTCCAGCTCGGGAGCGCCTCCAGTCGTTTTCTCGGTCGATGCGGCGCGGTCGCACGTCCTCGCCTGGCCCGACGGACGCCGCACCGTCGTCGACGACGACGGCCGCCACCTGACGATCGAGCCGACGCTGTGGCGTGGAGGACGCCGCATCGTCGAGTCCGTCGACCGGGGCGCCGACCCGCGCCGCACATTGCCGATGCCCGCCCGTGCGCCGGACGCCATCCCGGCCCCGCTCTCGTTTACGAAGAGGGCGCGCAAGCAGTTCGACGAGGGCGTGCGTGGAAATCGCCCGCTCCAGCGGCGGGCGGCCCTGGTCGTGTTCCTCCTCCTGACCGTCACCCTGCCGCAGTTGCTGCGCACATCTCCTGTGCCGGTGGCCCCGGTCGCCGGCACTCCCGTCGCCGGGCAGCAGTGGGGCAACGCGTACATCTCGTTCACGCTGCCGGACGACTGGGAGATCGACGATTTCGGCATCAACGTCTTCGCGCATGGACCGACCGACGACGAGCGCATCCTTGTGTCGTCGATCGACCAGACGACCCTCTCCGACCTCGACGAGATGCTCCGTCGACGCTCCGAGTGCCCTGGTGCCCGGAAGCGGCCGGCGGTGGTCATCAGCGGGCAACCCGCTGAGACGATCGACTGCGCCGGGCAGGGGCGCCAGTACCGCCTGTTCGACTGGCGCATGAAACAACGCCTCACGGAGGTCACCTACTCGGCCTCGACCGCCCCCGAGCAGTCCGAGGCACTGCAACTCTTCCTGGCGAAACTCATCGTCCACATCGACCCGACTTCCCGCGGCGCGATGAACGGCTCAGCAGCGGATGGCCCTCGCGTGGCGGGGCCCGGCTTCGCGCTCTATGCGCCGTCGGGTTTCAAGCTGGTCAAGAACGGGACCGCGAAGGCGGCCGAGGCGGCCGGCTTCCCGCCGCCGTTCCCCGATGATTCGATCCTCGGGGTCTTCACCAGCGCCGACGGCGACAGCCTCCTGGCCGCGTACCACCCCAACCCTGCCTGGCTGCACCCGATCTTCCACACCTGGGACCGCTCCGACGCGGCTGACGCTGCCGACCACATCGCGGATCCGCCCATGGCGGTCGACGCGAAGGGCTGGCTCAGCTACGTCTTCGAGGACGAGGACCCGAACGGCTACCCCGGCTTCGTCTTCGTCACCCGCAAAGGCGAGGGATTCCTCACCCTCTGGGTCCTGAGTTCCACCCGCGACAAGGCTTGGGAGGAACTTCTTGCTGTCATCAACTCGCTGTCTTGAAATGAGGCCGCTGTGACCCTCTCGCCCCAACACTCGATGCCCACGACCCCCTGGACCCCGCTGTCGGCGCCCGGGTCGGCATGGCCTAGCGACCCCGCCTTCCGGGTGGAAGGTCGCCTCGAGGGCCGGCGCCACGTGCCCCTGCGCGGGGCGGGGCGGCAGTTCGAGCCGTGGGCCGAGATCGTCGCCGCGGGCAGCCTCGTCCAGAGAAGCGGCGCCACGGGCCGATTCACAGTCGACGTGGCACGAGCGCACGTCTACGCCTGTCCCGATGGCCGCCGCACCCTCGTCGACGACCAGGGTCACCGCCTCACGATCGAGCCGACCCTGTGGAGCGACGGACGCCGGCTCGTCGAGGACATCGACCGCGCTGCCGATCCTCGGCTCACGTTCTCGATGCCGGCTCGTGAGCCGGCATCCGTTCCGGCACCGCTGTCCCAGGGAGTGACCACGAACCGCTGGGTCAGGTTCGGCGCGGGCTTCGCAGTGTTCCTCCTGGTCTTCGTCGGCGGACGCCTGACCATCGACTCCCTCTATCGGCCCACCACGCGCCCAACCGCGTCAGGCGCCACCACAAGAACTCCTGAGCCCGGATCTACCGCGATCACTCCCGCGACCGCGGCGGCATCCCCCTCCGGACGCGGCAGCCCCGCGGTCGCCGTGCACCGGTTCCGCTATCCAGGCGTCGCGTTCAACCTTCCTGACACCTGGAGTGTGAAGGAGGCCGGTGTCGACCTGGTCGCCTCCGGACCCGCCAGCAGCGACGAAATCCTGCTGATCACGTCGATCGATCTCACGGCCGAACAGGACTTCCGCGAACTGCAGAGGCGCCACAGTCACTACCGTCGCTGCACCTATGTCGGAGCGCCCACAGACATCGTCATCGACGCGCATCGAACCGACGTCGTCGACTGTTCGTTTGTCGGCAAGCACGAGCGCCGCATCGCCTCACGGATCGGTTATCGGATCACCGAGATCCTCTACTGGGGGCCGACACCGCCCGATGAGTCGACCGGCCTGCAGCTGGTGCAGAAGAGCATGGTCGTGCACTCGGGCGTCGTGTCCCGCCCCGCCCTGTCCGGCAAGGCGGCCACCGGCACCGTCATGAAGTCGGCGGGCTTCTCGCTCGCCGCCCCCGCAGGGTGGACCCAGATCGCGCAGCCCACCTCACTGAACGCCCGGGCCGCCGGACTCACTCCGGCGCCGGTGGGCGACGCCGTGCTGGGGTTCTTCACCAGCGACGCCGGTGACGGCCTCATGGTGACCCACCATGAGGACCCAAGCGGGCTCAGCCCCTTCTTCAGCACCGTGGACCACATCGAGGCGGCCAGGGCCGCCGATCATCTCTCCGGTACGGTGACGGGCGTCAACGTGAACGGCCGCCTGTCCTACGTCTTCGAGGACCAGGATCCCCAGGGGCGTCCGGGCTTCGTGCTCATCAGCCCTCTGGGCGAGGGCTACCTCACGGTGTCGACCCGGAGTTCCACGAAAGACAAGGCCTGGGATCAACTGGTGGCCGTCGTAAGTTCGCTGTCCTGAGCCGTGCCGGCCCTCAGCGGAGGGCTTCGGCGCGGTGGACGTCAGCTGAGCCCCGCCGCCGGATACCGCCGCGCGCCGAAGATCGCGGTGCCCACCCGGACGCACGTCGAGCCGCGCTCGATGGCCAGCTCGAAGTCGCCCGACATGCCCATGCTGAGCTCGTCGTGACCCTCGCCGAGGGCGTCCTTCAGCTGCTCGCGCAGCGCGACCATCGCGTCGAAGCACGAGCTGATCACGGTCTCGTCCGTGGTGTTGGCCGCGATCGTCATCAGCCCGCGCAGCCGCAGCGACGAGTAGGCCCCCAGCTGCCGCGCCAGAGCCACCACCTCGGCCGGCGGCACGCCGAACTTCGTCTCCTCGCCGGAGGTGTCGACCTCGATGAGCACGTCCATGCCGCGCCCGGACGCCTGCAGCCGCCGGTCCAGCGCCTCGGCGACCCGCAGCGAGTCGAGCGCCTGGAACTCGGTGGCGAACCGGGCGGCGTCCCGGGCCTTGTTGGTCTGCAGGTGCCCGATCAGCGACCACTCGATGTCCGGCAGGGACGCCAACTCCTCGGCCTTGGCCAGCCCCTCCTGCACCTTGTTCTCGCCGAACCGCCGGCAGCCCGCCTCGTACGCCTCGAGCACCACCGACGCCGGCTGCGTCTTGCTCACCGGCAGCAGCCTGACCGACTCGCGTGGGCGTCCGGCCTTGCTACAGGCGGCAGCGATGCGGGCCTCCACGGCGGCCAGGTTCTCGGCGAGGGTCATGTCCTTACGCTAGCCGCGTCGAGGACGCCCCGGGCGCGGGCGTCCTGGTATGAATGACGCCATGCGCCGCCGCTTCCCGCTCCGACTCGCGCTCGTGGCAGGCGCCGTCCTGCTGGTGGTGCTGATCGCCGTCGGCGTCGTGCGCGCGGCGACCGCGCCCAAGGGGCTGACCACGGCCCAGTTCGAGACCCTGGTGAAGTCCGGGTCGCTGGCGGGCGTCGCGAACACCCTGACGGGCGGGCCCGCCCAGCCGTCGGTCGACCCCGAGCAGCAGGCGGCTGCGTACCAGTCGGTGCCGACGTGCACCACCTACTGGCAGGCCGCGCACGACCACCTGGTGTCGTCCGCGACGGCGCTCCCGGTGAACGCCAACGAGAGCCTGGTCGAGGGCATCGACACCGAACTCTGGGACGACACCGGCTCCGCCGCCTCGGCCGTCGACCTCTGGTCGCGCTGCCTGCAGGACTTCCAGGAGGTCAGCAAGTCCACCAGCTACCCGCTCAAGGTCGTCTCTCAGGGCACCACGGGCGAGGTCAGCTGGCGCTACTCCGAGAGCAACGACCTGTCCTACCCGGTCCGTCTGCTCGTGCTGCGCGACCGCAACCTCATCGCCACGTTCTCGCTGCCCGACGGGCCCGCCGCCGACTGGCGCGACCAGCTGATCAAGCGCCTGGCAGCCGACGTCGCCAAGGCGTCCAAGAGCTGACAACACCGGACGCCGTCGCGCGCGTCCGTCGCCCCTACGGCCAGCGGGCCGCCAGGGAGATGACCGCGAGCGCCGCGAGGATGGCGAGCACCAGGGCGCCGCCGGCGAACCGCTCGGTGATCTCGGTGAACTGCTTCTCATAGCCGATCTGGTGTGCGATCGCCGAGTAGACGGTCTTCAGCTCGGACGCCGACCCGGCGGTGAACGCCTGCCCGCCGGACAGGTCGGAGATCTTGCGCAACTCGGCCTTGTCGACCGGGACGGGCTCGGGGCGTCCGTTGACGACGACGTACCCACCCGGGGTGCCGTAGGCGATCGTGTAGACGGGCACCTTGGCCGCCTTCGCGTCGGTTGCGGCCTGGGCGGACGGGCGTCCGACGTTCGTAGACCCGTCGCTCAGCAGCACGATCGCGGCAGGCGGCGGGTCGTCGGGATGATCGGGGTCGACCGGGGCGAGCTTGAGGGCGTCCAGGCAGGAGTAGATGCCGTCGCCGATCGCGGTGCCAGGGCCGAGTTCGAGGTTGTCGACGGCCCGCTTGACCATCGCACGGTCGGTCGTCGGCGGCACCATCAGCACCGACGTGCCGTAGAACGACACCAGCGCGGTGTTGAACCCGAGCGGCAGCATGTCGACGAACTGCTGGGACGCCACCTGTGCGGCCTCGAACCGGGTCGGGTCGACGTCGGTCGCCTTCATCGAGTTCGACACGTCGATCGCGATGCAGACCGTGGCGCGGTCGCGCGGGACGTCCACCGCCCCCGACGGCTGCGCGAAGGCCACGTTCAGCGACGCCAGGCTGAGCAGGGCGAACGCCACTGCCAGGTGCCGCTTCCAGGACTGCTGGCGCGGCAGCAGCCGGTTCAGCCCGTCGATGCCGAAACGGCGACTCCGGGACGCCGTCCGCCGGATCAGCAGCCAGTAAACCAGCAGCAGCACCGGGATGAGGACGGCGAACCACAGCCGCTCGGGGTACGCGAACGTGAACTGCATCAGGGCCACCTGGCTCCCAGAGACACGGCGGCCAGGGCGGCGACGACGGCGAACGCGAGGGCGTAGCCGGCCCACATCGCGGTGGTCTCCTTCTTGACCTCCTCGTACCCCACCTGCGAGGAGAGGTTCTTGTAGACGCTGTCGAGCTGCCCCGCGCTCTCGGCCGCGCTGTAGGTGCCCTTCGTCTCCTGCGCGATGCGCTGCATCAGCTCGCGGTCGGGCGGCACGACGTTGCGGACGCCGTCGAGGTCGACCGACCCGTTGTCGGTGCCGTACGCGATCGTGTAGACGGGGATGTTGGCCTTGGCGAGCTGCTCGGCGGCCTGGATCGGCGAGGAGTTGCCGTTGTTCGAGCCGTCGCTGAGCAGCACGACCGCGCCGGGCGCCGTGCTGCCGTCGTCACCCTTCGGCGCCATCTGGATCGCGGCCAGGGCGGTCAGCAGGGCGGGGCCGACCGAGGTCGAGTCCTGGGTCGTGAGCGCCTCGATCGCCCGCAGGGCCAGCCCGCGGTCGGTCGTCGGAGGCAGCTTCACCGAGGGGCTGCCCGACAGGGCGACGATCGCCAGGTTGTACTTGGCCGGCAGGCTCTTGGCGAAGTCCTCCGACAGCTGCTTGGCGGCGTCCATACGGTTCGGCTTCACGTCGGTGGCCCGCATCGACTGGCTGACGTCGATCACCAGCACGATCGTCGCCCGCTCCCGCGGCACCCGCTCGACACCGTTCGGACGCGCCCACGCCATCACGATCGCGACCAGGCTGAGCAGCGTCATCGCCACGGCCAGGTGCCGCCGCCACTGCGACTGCTTCGGGATCACCGCGCCCAATACCGCCGTGTTCGTGTAGCGCATGCCGGTGCGCTTCTTGCGCCGGATGATCCACACGTAGGCCGCCACCAGGAACGGCACGAGCAACAGCCACCAGAGCCGGTCCGGGTTGAGGAAGACGTCGCCGAGGTTCACTTGCTGACCCCCTGCGGCGGGGTGTGCAGCATCGCGGCGGTACGGCGGTAGGCCAGCACGAACCGAGCTATGTCGTAGACCCAGTCGCGGTCGGTGCGCAGGGCGATGTGGCCCGCGCCGGCGCGCCGGATCGCCACGCGCGTCCGCTCGCGCTGCGCGGCCGCCGCGGCGTCGAAGCGCGCTCGCGCCCCGTCGTCGGAGGTGTTCACGTAGCGCTGGAAGTCGCTCTCGGGGTCGCGGATGAGGATGTCGCCCACGTCGGGGAACTCCAGCTCGCGGCGGTCGGCGACCTCGACGCACAGCACCTGGTTGCGGACGCTCAGCCGCCGCAGCGGACGCTCCCAGTCGGGCTCCACGTTCGGGTCGAGCTCGGTGTCACCGGCGTTGAGGAAGTCCGACACCACGACGCGCAGGCCGCGGCGGCGCTGCAGCCGGGCCATCGCCTCGATCCCGGACGCCAGCTCGAACGTCCCCGGCGCGTGGTCGTGGACGATCGGCTCGACCAGCATCCGGCGCAGCAGCCCGTACAGGGCCATGCGGCCCGAGCGGGCCGGGATGCGGCTGAGGCTGTCCGGACGCATGATCATGCCGCCGAACCGGTCGCCCATCTGCTGGGTCAGGAAGCCGATGGTCGCGATCGCCGCGATGCCGAGGTCACGCTTGGTGACCCCCTCGGTGCCCCAGTTCATGGAGGGCGTGACGTCCAGCAGCGCCCACACCTCGAGCTCACGGTCGGCGATCGTGTCGCGCACGTGCGGGATCTGGGTGCGGGCGGTGACCGCCCAGTCCATCTTGCGGACGTCGTCCTGCCCCGGCACGTACGGCCGCGCGTCGTTGGTCTCCGAGCCCGGGCCCGGCATGAGCCCGCGGTGGTCGCCGTGCAGGAAGCCCTCCATGCGGCGCACGATCGTCAGCTCGAGGCGACGCAGCGCCGCCTCGGGCGCGAGCTTGTTCAGCGGCAGGGTGGGGGCGGTCGGCTCGTGCAGCACCGACTCCACCGCTCCCAGTGCGGGATCGGTGGGCGGATGGAAGTCGACCGCCTTGGCCATGGGCTACCTAGGGCTGGCGCGGGGGCGGCAGCGGCACTTGGCCGTCACCCGGCGGCGGATAGTTCAGTCCGAACGCCGCCGGCGGCGCCTGGACGCCGTGGGTTCCGGTCGGCGCCTGGACGCCCTGGGCGGGGGCGGCGTGCTGGGCCTGATGAGGGGCCTGCTGCGGAACGGACGCCTGCGGCGTCCAGGATGCTCCCGGGGCCTGCTGCACCGGCGGGGCGGGCTGGGGTGGGCGTCCCTGCGGCGGGACGGACGGCGTCCGGTTCGAGGACTGCGACTGCTGCTTGTTCCAGACCGGGGTCGGGGCGGGGACCATCGCGAGGATCCGCTCGACGACCTGCACCGTGGAGATGTTGTCGGCGACGGCGTCGAAGCCGAGGACGACGCGGTGGCCCATGACGTCCTTGGCGACGGCCTGGACGTCGGTCGGCAGCACGTAGTCGCGCCCGTGGATCAGGGCCAGGGCGCGGGCGGCGGCCGTCAGGCCCAGCGTCGCGCGCGAGGACGCGCCGATCTGGATGATCGGGGTCAGGTCGGGCATGCCGAAGTCGGCGGGCGTCCGGGTGGCGAGGACGAGCCGGACGATGTACTCGGCCACCAGGTTGTGGACGAACACGTGGGACGCCTGGTCCTGCAGCCGGATCACCAGCTGCGGGTTGAGGATCTGCCTGGCCGCCGGCGGCGACACCGACATGCGGCGCAGGATCTCGAACTCCTCGTTGCCGCGCGGGTAGGGCACGTCGACCTTGAGCAGGAAGCGGTCGCGCTGGGCCTCGGGCAGCGGGTACACGCCCTCGGACTCGATCGGGTTCTGGGTCGCGATGACGATGAACGGCTGCGGCACCGGGTACGTCTTGCCGCCGATCGAGACCTGCTTCTCGGCCATCAGCTCGAGCATCGCCGACTGCACCTTGGCGGGCGCACGGTTGATCTCGTCGGCCAGCACGAAGTTCACGAACACCGGGCCGAGCGCGATGTCGAACTTCTCTTCGCGCGCGGAGTAGATGCGGGTGCCCACGATGTCGGACGGCACCAGGTCGGGCGTGAACTGGATGCGCGCGAAGTCGCCGCCGACCACGTCGCTGAACGTGCGGACGGCCAGCGTCTTCGCCGTGCCCGGGACGCCCTCGAGCAGCGTGTGGCCCTTCGCCAGCAGGCTGACCATCAGCTGTTCGACCATGTGTTCCTGGCCCACGATCACGCGCTGCACCTCGGCGATCGCCTCGCCGAGCACCTGGGCGGCGGCCTGGACGTCACCCGCTCCCGCGGGGGTGTTCTGGCTAGGGGTCGTCACACGTATCTCCTGATGTCGCGGGCCTCGGCGAGACCAGGCGCCACGATACCCGAGGCTTCTGAGGGCACCCTGTCCGGGCCGTCGGAGGGCACGTGGGCATGTCGGGCACAATGGACGCCGTGACGCCGAACACCGATCCCGCGACGGATCCCCCCGTCGCGCCGGAACCGGCGGTCCTCACCCCCCTGCTTCCCGACGACCCGCCGAAGATCGGGGCCTTCTGGCTGGACGCCCGGCTGACGGCCACGGCGTCCGGGGTCGCCTTCGTGGGCCACGACGACGGCAACACTCCCGTGATGGTGCTGATGCTGTCGGAGGGGGCTGCCTCCGACGCCGCGGCGCGCGACCGGCTGGCCGGCGCCGTCAACAAGATGCACATCGACACCGTCGTCGCCCGCGGCGGCGAGGGCCAGTCCGAGGGACGCCTCGGGCACAAGTTCCGCGCCGAGGACGACGACCCCAGCGCGCCGGCCGGAGGCGCGGACGGGGCCGCGGCCCCCTGGGTCGCGCTCGCCTACGACGGGTCGACACGGGCGGCGTCCGAGGCCGACCGGCTGCTGGCCGACATCGACCTGTCCTGGTTGCCGAGCCAGGGGCGTCCGAGCGGCCCCGACTACCAGCACTACTGGATCGAGCAGGGACGCCCCGGCCTCTGGCGGCTGTGGCCGCTGCCCTGGCCCGGGCGCAACGACCGGTCGGGGTGGCTGTCGATCCTGGCGTCCTGGCTGCTGATGCTGCTGCTGATGTGCCTGGCGGTGCTCGTCGCGATCCTGCTGTTCCAGAACGCCCCCAAGGAGCAGCCGCCTCCGCCCGTGCCGACCTCGGCGACGGGCACCGGCGGCAGCGGGTCGCCCTCCTCTCCCCCACCGTCGTCGGCGTCGCCGTCGGGCTCGCCCAGCGGCTCGCCGTCCGAGTCGCCCTCGGAGTCGCCGTCCGGGTCGGGCTCGCCGTCGCCCTCGGAGTCGCCGTCCGAGACCGCGTCGGCCTCCCCCACGTCGGGGTCGCCGTCGCCGTCGGGTCCTGGCGGGCCGACCACGCAGAGCCGGCTGTGATCAGGCTCGTCGTCACGGACCTCGACGGGACCCTCCTGGCCCCCGACGGCACGATCCCGGACGCCAACGTCGAGGCGATCCGCGAGGCGCACAGCGCCGGCTGGGCCGTGGCGGTCGCGACGGGGCGTCCGGTTCGCTGGCTCGACTGCCTCGACCCCATCGCCGACCTGCACCCGTACGTGCTGGCCAGCAACGGGGCCGTCGTGTACGACCTGGCCACCGGTGAGGTGCTTCGCTCGCACGCCTTCGATCGCGCGGCCGTGGTCGAGATCACCGACGCGATCTCGGCGGCCGTGGGCGGCGTCCTGTTCGGGCTGGAGCGCGGCGACCTGTTCGGCACCGAGCCGGGCTCGCCGTCGGACCACCGCAACCTGCCGGGCGTGCTCCTGCGTCCGCTGGCCGAGCTCGTCGAGCGGGTCAGCCCGGTCGTCAAGGTGCTCGCCTACAGCCGCTCGATGGGCACCGACGCGCTGGCGTCCGAGATCTCGGACGCCGTCGGCGCGCTCGCGACGGTGACGACCTCGCTGGTGCACGACCAGTTCGGGATGGCGGAGCTGAGCGTCCCGGGCGTGACCAAGTCCCGGACGCTCGCCGAGCTGTGCGCCGACCTGGGCGTCGAGGCGTCCGAGGTGGTGGCCTTCGGCGACATGCCGAACGACCTCGAGATGCTCGACTGGGCCGGCCGCGCCTTCGTCATGGACGACGGCCACCCCCTGCTGCAGAGCCGGTTCGAGGGCGCCGGGGCCTGTGGGGACGCCGGTGTCGGACGGGTCATCCGGGCGCTGCTGAGAGGGTGACCTGTGGACGCCGCTGTGCACGATCTGTGGACGATGACGGGCGTTGAGCCGGGGCCCCCGTGGGCCGCGCTGTGGACGGCGAACTACTCGACTGTAGTTCGAATGAGACTGTTGCGCACCTAGTCAGCCCGGGTATAGGAATATCTCACCGCAGCCCGCGGGACCAACCGCAAGGAAGGTCCACCGAGCGTCGTGGAGGTTGATCGGAAGGCCGCAAGGCCGACTCTGATCCTCCGACGCGACGCACTGGAGTGGGAAGCGGCGCATCGAACAAGGTGCAGGATCCTCGTTTCCGGGGCAACTCGGAAGGGACGCCGGGTGACGCGGCGTCAGATCCGCCCACCATGCCGATGCAGATCGGAATCGTCACCAGCTTCCCGATCGAACCGAAGGGCCCCTGAACCTCATACGTGCGGGGGCCCTTCACCTTTGTCCGGGCTTTCCGCTTGTCCGGGACTCTCCGTGTTCGTATCGACGGGGTCTGGGGTACGCCGTTCGGCGTGCTTGGCGCTCTCGCTGCTGGTCTCCAGGGAGCTCGGTGCGGGGGTCAGAGCGGCGTTTCCGTACAAATCACGCATTCATGAGGACATACCCTGCGGTTGGGTTCCCGGCGAGGTCTGTTGCTTCCCGGCCGGGGCGGAACCCGCTGGCCCGAAGCCTCCTCGGGCGTGCGAGCAGGCACCTTTTCAGAATCCACTATTCGCTGCGCATACGCAGCATCCCTTGTCAAAGGCGGTTTCTTAGGGGTGGCTGCTGCGTATACGCAGCACCAGACCGTCGCAATGATGCTTTCACTAGGCAGTCTGCGCATATGCAGCAAACGCGCAATCTGTAGACACACCCTGTCGCGCAGGAATCCGGCCGCGAGTGTGTCGGGCGGGATCTCCGAGGCTGGCACCGAAGCCGATCAGGCGTAACCGAGTTCGTCGAGGCGGTCGTCGTCGATGCCGAAGAAGTGGGCCACCTCGTGGACGACCGTCACGTAGACCTCGTCGACCACGTCGTCCTCGGTGTCACAGGCCGCAAGGATCGTGTTGCGGAAGATCCGGATGCGGTCGGGCAGGAAGCCCGAGTAGGCCGTGTCACGCTCGGTGAGCGGGACGCCCTCGTACAGCCCGAACAGGTCGGGGTCGTCGGCCGGGGCGTCGTCCTCGACGGCGATCACGCAGTTCTCGATCAGCGCGAAGAGCTCGTCGGGGATCTCGTCGAGCGCCTCCTCGACCAGCGCGTCGAACCGTTCCGCCGACATCTCCACGGCCATGGCGCCGACCCTAACGCACGGGCGTCCATCTGCCGGTCGCGCGCGTGGGCGTCCAGGCACTGGGGACTCCGGGGAGCCGTAGGATCGCCCGGTGACAACGGACGCCGGCCAGCCCGCAGAGGGCTCGAATCGGACGCCGGCGCTGTGGCCCTTCTACGTGGGCGGCTTCCTTGGACCCTTCGGCGGGGCGATGGTGAACGCGATCCTGCCCGAGATCGGGGCCGGGGTCGGCACCGACGAGGCGGGCGCGGCGACGGCGCTCACGGCGTACATGATCCCGTTCTCGGTGCTGATGATCGCGTCCGGGACGCTCGGCGCCCGCTGGGGGCTGACCCGGACGATCCGGGTGGCCTACGGGCTGTATGCGGCGGCGTCCGTGCTGTGCATGGTGGCGTCCTCGCTGCCGGTCTTCCTCGGCGGGCGGGCGCTGCAGGGCGTGGCCAACGCGTTCACCACGCCGCTTCTCGTCGCGCTGATCGCGACGCTGGTGCCTCCCGAGCGGCTGGCGCGCGCGCTGGGGGCCTACGCGTCGTTCCAGGCGGCGGGCCAGGCGTTCGCGCCGTTCATCGGCGGCCTGGCGGCGGAGTGGACGTACAAGGCGGCCTTCGGGGCGTCCGCCCTCGCGGCGATCGCCCTGGCGGTGCTGACGCGCGGCACCGACGGCGGCGAGCGGACGCCTGCGGACTGGCGGGCTCTGCGCAACTGGCGGCTGGTCCGGTCGGCGGGGACGGCGTTCTGCAACCAGTTCGCGTCCTCGGCGGTGATGGTGCTCGCCGCGCTCGTGGCGGCCGACCGGTTCGGGCTCTCGGCGTCGGCGCGCGGGCTGGTGGTGGCGTGCTTCGGGCTGGCGGGCCTGTTCACCGGCCGCTACATCGGCGGGCTCGCGGAGCGGTACGGCGTCGTGCGGGTCGGGGCGGTCGCGCTGGTCCTGGGCGGGGCGGCGGTCGCCGCGGTCGGCATCGCACCGTGGGTGGCGGCGCTGGTGGCGCTGGTCGCCGCGGCGGGCGTCGCCGGGACGGCGGGGCGCGTCCTGACGAACTCGATGGCGGTGGCGTCCACGCCGGGGAATATCGGCGGGGCTACGTCGATCACCATGGCGACCCAGTTCGTCGGCACCGCGATCGTGCCGGCCCTTCTGCCGCTCTACGCGGCATCACCGGTCGCCGCCTGCGCGGTGGCGGGGGCCCTGTCCGCGGTCGGCGCGCTGGTCGCGACCGCGCGACGCGCCTGAAGCCGAGCGCACCGAGGGGTAGCCCTTGCCGCGCACCGAAGCCAGGGTCGAGCACCGGCCCCGACCCTAGGCTGCCGGTATGAGCAGCGTTCCCCAGTACTGGCCCGCCGGCACCACGTTCGCGGCGGAGGACATCGTCTTCTACGCCTCCTCCGGCGAGCGGTCACTCGACGAGGCGCTCGAGGACGCCGACGTGCTGGTCAGCGGTCCGCACTCGGGGTCGGCGATCCCGGAGGAGCTGGTCGAGTTCCTCGCCCCGGAGTTCACGCACCGGCTGCAGTGCGACTACACCGACCTCTCGGTGAGTCCGATCGCCCGCCGCTGGGCCGAGCTCGACCCGCGGATCGTCTACGTCGAGAACCCGCACCCGCCATCGTCGCGGCTTCGCCGTGCGCGCCGAGTCCGACGTGCTGCTCAACAAGCCGTACCTCGGGTCGTACGAGATCACGACCGCCGGCGAGCGGTTCGCCGCGCTGGCGTCCGAGGCGGAGGCGGCGGGGATCACCCTCTCGGCGGTGCAGGCCGAGTTCCGCCGTGAATTCCTCATGGGCGAGGCGAACGCGGCCTACATCGCGCGTCCTGGGACGGACTGGCCCGACCCCGACCCCGAGCGCGTCGACCTGCTGGCCCGCGCGTGCAAGACGAGTTGGGACGCCTACCGCGCCGGCTGAGAACCGACTCAGCCCGGACATCGACTCGCGCGTCGGCGTCCGGGCTGAACGAAGCCGACGGTCAGCCGAGGATCAGTCCGAGGATGGCGCCCGGGATGATCGTGGTGACCGCGAGGACGACGGCTGGGATGAAGAACGAATGGTCGAGCAGCTTGCTGCCCAGCTTGGTCGTGCCGGACTGGTCGAAGTTGGCGGCCGCGATCTGGGAGCCGTTGGTCGGCAGCACGTAGATGCCGGCGAACGCGCCACCCCAGAAGCCGGTGATGAGCCCGGGCGCGAGCCCGACGGCGAGGCCGATGGGGACAATCGTCCGGGTGGCGGTCGACTGGCTGGTGGTCAGGACGCAGACCAGGAAGACGCCGACGGCGAAGATCCACGGCACCGCGGAGACCCAGCTGCCGATCGTGTTCGTGATCAGGTCGGAGTGGGCCGAGATGAACGTGTCGGTCAGCCAGGCCAGTCCGAACAGCGCGATCGCCGAGGTCATGCCGGCCTTGAACACCGACGAGCCGGGGACGTCCGAGATCTTGGGGCGGCAGATCATCAGGATCAGCGTGCCGACCAGGAACATCAGCATCTCGATCAGGGGCGTCATCGCGAGCGGGTCGCCCTCGGCGCCGCGGGGACGGATCTCCTTGAACAGGCCGAACACCACGATGGCGAGCACGCCGATCAGGAAGATGATCGCGGCGTTGCGGCCCTCCTTGGTCGAGGTGAGCTCGTGGCTGGTCGCGGCGCTGGCGTCCGGGGCGGCCAGCTGGCCGGAGCGGATCTTCTCCTGCACCTCGGGGTCGTCCGCGAGGTCGAGGCCCAGGCGGTTGACGACGAAGGATGTCAGGACGATGCCGATGATGCCGGCCGGGAGGGTGATCTTGATGATGTCGATCAGTTCGAAGTTGTAGGGCGGCACGTCGGTCAGGGTGACCATGGCCGCCATGGCCGCGGCCACCGGGCTGCAGGCGAGCGCCACGCCGGTCGCCACGACCGACAGCGACAGCGGACGCGAGGGCCGGACGCCGTTGCGGTACGACAGGTCGGCGATGACCGGCAGCAGCGGGTAGAGGATGTTGGACGTCCCGGCGCCGACGGCGAACAGGAACGAGACCAGCGGTGCGATCAGGGTGATCTGTTTGGGGTGGCGGGCGATCAGTTTCGCCGCCACCGAGACCTCCAGTCGATGCCGCCGGCCATCTGCATGGTCGCCGAGGCCAGCACGACGGAGAAGACGATGAGAAGGGCGTCCACCGGAGGGCTGCCGACCTGCTCGCCGAAAATGAACACGAGCACGGCAACGCCGGTTCCACCCCAGAGACCCAGCGCGACGCCGCTGGACCTGGTGCCCATCACGATGCAGCCGAGGACGACCGCAAGTTCGACTATCACTCGCAGGATTTCCACACTTGGAACGTAGACCCGGGCATTCGGGTCCTGCGGGTGACGTGGCGAGAAAGGCCGCGCGGCAAGGGTTTACCCCCGCTGCCGGCTGAGGGCACGCACAAATCCCGCTGAGGGCGGGCAAAGAAGTGACCCACCGGCGGAGTTGCCGGTGGGTCACGCGTTCGATGGGTTCTCTTTCACTCCGGGCCTGGATCGACCGGGCCCGGCAGGAAGGTCAGGCGAGGGCGGCGTCCAGGGTGATCGGGACGGCCTTGAGCGCCTGCGACACCGGGCAGCCGGTCTTGGCGCCCTCGGCGAGCTGCTTGAACGTGGCGTCGTCGAGGCCGGGGACGTCCCCGCGCACCGTCAGGTGGATGCCCGTGATGCCCGTGCCGGCCAGGAACGTGACTTCGGCGCTGGCGTCCAGCTGGGTGGGCGGGGTGCCGTTCTTGGCGAGTCCGTTGGAGAAGGCCATGCAGTAGCAGGCGGCGTGCGCGGCGGCGATGAGCTCCTCGGGCGTGGTGGCGCCGCCGCCCGACTCCTCCGCGCGCGCCTTCCAGTTCACGTTCAGGCTGGCCAGGCCGGACGTCTCCAGAGTGGTCTTGCCGGAGCCGGTGAAGAGGTCCCCGTTCCAGACGGCGCTGGCCTTGTTCACGATCGGGTTGGGCATGTCTCGCCTCTCACTAGGGGGCGAGCGGTGCGCACGCCCGGTTACCTGCTCACCATAGCCATCGTACGGTTGGGTTACCCAGAGGGGGTTCCACGGGGTGCTTCATCGAACGTTCATCGAAACCCCGACGGATCCCCGGGTTCGCCGGGCACCCTGGCCGCATGCACGCGCTCAGTCATCGCCAGCCCAGGAGACTCATCACCGCAGCCGGGTCCGCCGTCGTCGCGGGTCTGCTGCTGGCGGGCTGCGTGAGCGCACCCACCGCGGGACCGGCGCCAACGGCGTCCGCGACCGTCGTGACGGTGCCGGCCGACGAAGTGCTCGCCCGCCACGGGCTGGCTGGCTTGAGCGTGGAGCAGGTCATCGACAGGCTGGACGCCAGCGAGGACGATCGCGCGAGCGGTCCGGTGGGGTCGGTGCGGGCGGGCGAACTTATCGTGACCGACAGCCAGGGGCAGGCTCGTCTGCCGATGCCCGGCGACCGGTTCTACCTGTCGATCGCGCCGTACGTGGCGTCCACGCACGACTGCTTCAACCACAACCTGGCGACGTGCAAGGGCGAGCTCGCCAGCAAGACCATGCGGGTCAGGGTCCTGGACGCCGCCGGAGCGGCCTTGGTCGACCGTGACGTCACCACGTTCGCGAACGGGTTCGCCGGCCTCTGGTTGCCCAGGGGGATCAAGGGCACGCTGACTGTTTCCTACGACGGGAAATCTGCCACGGCCGCCATCGGTACCGGTGACGATGATCCGACCTGCCTCACCACGCTAAAGCTGGCGTGACTGGCGCGACCCCCCTCGCTGACCCCCGCTGAACCGACCGCGCCGAGGCGTAGGGGTCGCCGGAGTTGTACGGACGATCGAGTGGTTCATCGCGTCGGAGCGCGTCGGCGACCGAGCCGAGGACCTCACCTTGCGGCGTCCGCCCCGGTTACAGCTGCTGATCCTCCCGTCATCGACTGGCGCCCCCTACGGGGCAGTTCGCCCCTCGAATTGCAGTTCGCCCCGTTGGCGGCACTTCGCCCCCCGGATCCGGGGGGCGAACTTCCCGCAAGGGGGCTCGGGCAATCGGCGTCCCGGGTTCTATCGTTCGGATGGGTAACAGGACGGCGGGAGGGCGAGGTGGAGACGCGCAGACTCGGACGGATCGGTCACGAGACGAGCGTGCTGGTGTACGGGGCGGCGGCACTGGGTGAGGTCACGCAGGAGGTCGCGGACGCGTCCCTTCGGCAGGCGCTGGCCGCCGGCATCAACCACTTCGACACGGCGGCGTCCTATGGGGACGCCGAGGAGCGCATGGGCCCGACCGTGCAGCGGGTGCGTGAGCGGATCTTCCTGGCGACCAAGTCGACGCAACGCCGCGCCGAGGACGCCTGGCGCGATCTGAACCGCTCCCTGGAATTGCTGCACACCGACCATATCGACCTGTGGCAGGTCCACGCGGTGTGCGACATGGCCGCGCTGGACGAGGTGTTCGCCCCGGGCGGCGCGATCGAGGCGTTCGTGCGCGCCAAGGACGAGGGAATCGCCAGCTGGATCGGCATCACCGGCCACACCGAGCAGGCTCCGGTCGTGCACGCCGAGGCGCTGCGCCGCCATGACTTCGACTCGATCCTCACCCCGGTGAACTACCACCTGTACACGGCCGATCCGCAGTTCAGGGCCGACTTCGACGCCCTGTACGCGCTGGTGCAGGAGCGCGACGTCGCCCTGCGCACGATCAAGGCGACGGCGCGCAGGCCGTGGTCCGGCGAGCGCCGGCTGGCGACGTGGTACGAGCCGTTCACGGCGTCCGAGGACATCCGCGCTGCCATCTCGTGGGTGCTCGGCACCTTCCCCTACATCGCCGGCCTCCCGACCGCCGGCGAGACGACCCTGCTCGGCGAGGCGATCGCCGCCGAGGCCGACCGCATGGACGTCGCCGAGGCGTCCGCGCACCTCGCCCGGATCAGCGACTACAAGACCATCTTCAATTAGCCCGTTCACCCGGACGCCGTGGGCTCAGCACTGGCGGATCGGGCCCGCTAGCTCGGACGCCGTGGGCTCACCCGCCCGCGGATGGTGAATGATCAGCCGCAGCGAGACGAAACGGAAGAGCGTCGCCAGCAGGTTCGTGACGACCAGGACGCCGACCTCGATCCAGCGCGGGACGTCGGGCCAGAACCTGTCCAGCGCCCAGAGCGAGCCGGACGTCAGGGCAAGAGCGAGGGCGAAGGCGGCCAGCCCGCCCAGCTGGTGCTTGAGGGCGTCCTGCCGGCCCCGGACGCCGAAGGTGAACGCCCGGTTCGCCGCGGTGTTCGCGACGGCCGTGATCAGCAAGGACGCGAGGTTGGCACCCTGGGGCCCCAGTGGCGTCCGCAGCAGGAGGTAGAGGACGAAGTACGCGACCGTGCTGAGCACGCCGACCGCCGCGAACCGGACGAGCTGGCTGAACATCCCCTCCGGGACGCCCGGCACCGCCGCCGGGGCGCGGCCGGCGAGTTCGGCACGCAGGCGGTCGATCGGGATCCTCCGGCTGGTCAGGCCCCGGAAGAGACGCCACACACCCCTCAGGTCTTCGGTGGCGGTGGAGACGATGTCGACGGTCGTGCCGGGGTCGTCGATCCAGTCGACGGGGACCTCGTGGATCCGCAGGCCGGCGCGCTGGGCGAGGACGAGCATCTCGGTGTCGAAGAACCAGTTCGTGTCCTCGACGAGGGGAAGCAGCTCACGGGCGACATCGGTGCGGATGGCCTTGAACCCGCACTGCGCGTCACTGAAGCTGACCTGCAACGCACCGCGCAGGATCAGGTTGTAGGTGCGGGAGATGAACTCGCGTTTGGCCCCGCGGACGACGCGCGAGCCCCGGGCGAGCCGGCTGCCGATCGCGAGGTCGGAGTGTCCCGAGACGAGCGGGGCGATCAGGGGAAGCAGGGCCCGCAGGTCGGTGGAGAGGTCGACGTCCATGTAGGCGACGACGTCGGCGGTGGAGCTGAGCCAGGCCTGCTTGAGGGCCCGTCCGCGGCCCTTCATCGCGAGGTGCACCCGGCCCACGTGCTCGCGCGCGCCGGCCAGCTCACCCGCGATCGCCCAGGTGTCGTCGGTGGACGCGTTGTCGGCGATCGTGATCCGGTAGTCGTAGGGGAACGAGTCGGCGAGGAAGTCGTCCAGGCGTTCCACCGAGGACGCCAGTTCCTCGGCCTCGTTGTAGACCGGCACCACGATCTCGACGGTGGCGGTGCGCGGCGTCCGGGGCGTCCGGGACGCAGGCAGCGGGACGGCCTCGGGGTTCATGTCGCTTGGGTGAGGTCGTAGACGGTCGTGCCTCCGACCGTCTTTGCGGTGTAGGTGGAGCTGACCCAGGACGCGATCGCCGACGCCGCCCGCGACCCGCCGTTCTGACCGCCGAACGACCCGCCGCCCACGAAGTAGTGGATGCGTCCTTCGGCGACGAGCTGCTTGAACTGCTCCAGCGTCGGGGACGGGTCGGACCCGTTGAACCCGCCGATCGCCATCACCGCGTAGCCCGTAGCCAGCTGATAGCTGGCGGCGTTCTGAGACCCGACGGAGGCGGCGATCCACGTGTACGCCGAGGCGTCCTGGGTGAGCGTCGCGGCCAGCTCGCTGGAGACCGAAGCCCCGTTCAGGAGGCCACCCAAGCCACCCTGGCCCGCTCCACCGGTGTTGGTGGTACCGCGGTTGGACCCGCCCGCGTTGCCCGTGCCGCCAGGCGGCTGGCCCTGACGGTTGGTCCCCTGGTTGCCTTGATTCGCCTGGTTGCCCTGGTTTCCCGGATTGACCCGGCCGCGGAAGCCGCCGCCCGCACGGCCGGCGTTGCTGCTGACCGGTCCGGCCGTCACGATCGATCCCGTGTGTGGCGTCTGGGCCGTGTTGACCGCGTAGGAGGCGGGCCCGGCGAGGGACGCGATCACCGCACCGGCGAGCGCGAGCCGCGCCGGCGTCCGACCGAATCGGTCTCCGAGCAGCAGAGCGGCCGCGCTGACGACTGCCAGGCCGAGCGCGCCGTAGCCGAGCATGGCGTACCAGCCGCCGGCCTGCCTCAGCAGGACCAGCGCCCAGCCGCCCGTGGCCAGGGACGCCAGCGCCAGGAGCCCGCGGCCCGCCCAGTGCGTCCGATGGGCCCAGGCGACCGCACCGCCGAGCGCGACTGTGGCGCCGATGAACGGGGCGAGCGCGACCGTGTAGTAGTCGTGGTAGATGCCGCCCATCAGGCTGAACACGACGGCGGTGATGACCAGGGATCCTCCCCAGGCCACGAGTCCGGCCTCGACGAGGCGTCCCTTAGGCCGGCCCTCTGTCCGCCGGAAGAGCAGGACCAGGGCACCCGCGCCGAGGATCAGCGCGGCGGGGATCAGCCAGGAGATCATCCCCCCGGAGACGCCGCTGAAGAGGCGCGTGAGGCTCTCGGTGCCGACGCCGGGGCCGCGTTGCGCGCCGACCGAGCCGACCTCGTCGCCGGTGATGCGTCCGAGCCCGTTGTAGCCGATCGCGAGTTCGAGGAACGAGTTCGTCTGCGAGCCACCGATGTAGGGACGCATGCTCGTCGGCATCAGCTCAACGATGGCCACGTACCAGCCCGCGCTGACGATGACGGCCGCGAACGCCGCGAGGAGGTCGACGAGCTTCTTCTTCCAGGTGGCCGGGGCCGCCACCAGGTACGCCACGACCAGCGCCGGCAGGATCACGAACGCCTGCAGCATCTTGGTGAGGAATCCGAACCCGATGGCGATGCCGGCGTACACGAGGTGCCGTCGACTCGCCCGCTCGCAGGCCCTGACCGTGAAGTAGGACGCCAGCGTGAGGCAGAAGACCAGCAGGGCGTCCGGATTGTTGAAGCGGAACATGAGCACCCCGGCCGGCGTGAGGGCCATGGTCGCCGCGCCGGCGAGGGCCGCCCAGTGCGCCTGCCGCTCCGTGAAGGTGATGGGTGCGACCCAGCCCAGGCGCAGAGTCCGGCGCAGGGAGGCATAGAGGACGCCCACGCTCGCGACCCCGAGCAGCGCCTCGGGGACGAGGATCGACCACGAACTCAGTCCGAACAGGCGCACCGACAGGCCCATGATCCACAGCGAGGCGGGGGGCTTGTCGACCGTGATGGAGTTGCCGCCGTCGAGGGAGCCGTAGAACCAGGCCTCCCAGTTCTGGGAGCCCGCCTGCGCCGCCGCCGAGTAGAACGAGTTGGCGTACCCCGAGGCGCTCAGGCCGGCTATATAGAGCACGCCCGTCGCGAGCAGGAGTGCGGCGAGCGTCCCGCGGGCGACCCAATCGGGACGCCGTCGCGCGGCGACCGCCGTGCCCTGCCCGGGCGCGTCCGGGATGGTGTCCATGACTGCCATGCGCACAGTGCAGTGCCGACTTCCAAGGCGAACCTGGGCCCGACCTGTGAACTGTCTGTCAGGGCGGTTTCCTGGGTCTGCTCGATCGGGGGTTCGTCGATGGAGCGGGACCCGTCAGCCCGAGCCCACGGGATGTCTCGACGGGCCGCCGGGGATAGGGTCGATCGACACCCCGAGCAGAGGAGAAGGACGAATGGAACTGCGCCGTCTGGGCACGACGGACATCGAGATCACGCCGGTCGGGTACGGCGCCTGGGCGATCGGCGGGGGCGGCTGGTCGTTCGGCTGGGGTCCGCAGGACGACTCGGAGTCGATCGCGGCCATTCGGCACGCAGTCGAGTCGGGCGTGAACTGGATCGACACCGCCGCGATCTACGGTCTTGGGCACTCCGAGGAGGTCGTCGCTGCCGCCCTCAACGGCATGTCCGAGAGCGAGCGGCCCTACGTCTTCACCAAGTGCGGGCTGGTGCCCGATCCGGCCGACCCGATGCTGCCGAACCGGCGGGTCGGCGACCCGGCGTCCGTGCGCGACGGCATCGAGGCGTCCCTCAGACGCCTCTGCGTCGAGCGGATCGACCTGATGCAGATGCATTGGCCCGCCGACAACGCCGCCGTTGAGGACTACTGGGGCGTCCTGGTCGAGGCGCGCGACGCGGGCAAGCTGCGCGCGATCGGGCTGTCGAACCACGATCCCGAGCAGCTCGCGCGCGCCGAGGCCATCGGACACGTCGACTCGCTGCAGCCACCGTTCTCCCTGATCAAGAGGGACGCCGCAGGTACCGTCCTGCCGTGGTGCGCCACCAACGGCACCGGGGTGATCGTGTACAGCCCGATGCAGTCCGGGCTGCTCACCGGGGCGTTCGACCGCGCGCGCGTCGACGCCCTGCCCGCCGACGACTGGCGCAAGCGGGGTCCGGAGTTCACCACGAACCTGGACGCCAACCTGGCACTCGTGGACGCCCTGCGTGCGGTCGCCGACCGGCTCGGCACGACCCCCGGCGTGGTCGCAATCGCCTGGACCCTCGCCTTCGACGCCGTGACCGGCGCGATCGTCGGCGCTCGGCGTCCCGACCAGGTCGACGGCTGGATCGCCGCCGGCGGCGTCCGGCTCGACGACGCAACTCTCGACGAACTCGACGCCGCACTGCGCTCCACCGGAGCCGGGACCGGGCCGACCCTTCCCTGAACCTGCGGAGGGCGATCAGCACCAACGAGGCCTTCAGCAGCCGCCGGGGACTCCCGACTCCGGCCGAGATCGTCGCTCGCCTGATCTTCGATCCCAATTGGGGCATCTGCCGCCACGCGTCGCGGACGCCATCAGCGTCCCTCCTTGTCAAGCAAGGATCAGAGGTTGTTGAACGTTGACCTATGGCGGCAAGCGCCCTTCTTTCCGGAGGAACATCCGGGCAGCCCGCGATCGAGGTCCCCGATCGGCACGCAAGCCAGGGTCCCGCAAGCCTGGACGCTTCAACGAGCGGCCCGGCGGGTCATCTCCTCGAGGATCCAGCGGGCGGTTTCGCGGGTGCAGGCGCCCGGGTCGCTGAAGCTGACGGCGAAGATGCCGGTGATCTCGGTCAGCGTCGGAACGCCGCGGAGCGCAAGGATCTCATCGGCCTCCGCGGCGTACTCGTCACGCGGGGCGCCGCCCGCGATGAGCCCCACGGGATCGGCCTCGGCGAGGATCTCGGTCAGTTCGTCCCGCGTGATGGCCATGACGACGAGCCTAGGGCGTGAGGACCGACGCAGACCTACCGGCGGCCTCGGCGTCCCTCTGTCTTGTTCTTGTTCTTGTTCTTGCGGGGCTGTTGACGCGCGGACCCGGCCTTCGCGCTGCGCTCTTGGGTGGTGCGGGAACTGTTGGCCGTCCGACCGCGGACGATGCCGATGAACTCGTCGATGAGCGGATTGTCGTTGTCGACGCGCCAGAGCAGGGCGATGGTGGTGGGATCGGCGTCGGTGATGGGGCGATGGGCCAGGTCGCGGCGGCTGTGGCTGCGGGCGACCGACTGCGGGACGCGCAGGACGGCCTCCCCCACGGCGATCCGCGAGAGGGAGTCGTCGTCGACGACGTCCAGGACGGTCTCGCCGGCCAGGTCGGCCAGCGTCACGGAGTCGTACAGCGCGATGGGGTGGTCCTTGGCTACCCAGGCGGCGGGGGTCTCGTCCCAGAGCTTGATGGCGTGCAGGTCGGCGGTGTCGACCGGGAGCCGCGCGAAGCACAGGTCGACGGTGCCGGCGTCCAGTTCTCTGCGGACGTTCTGCTCGGCGACTTCGACGACATCGAGTGGGACGCCGCGGAATCGGTCCGCCCAGATGGTGCGCCACTTGGTGAGCGTGACGCCCGGGACATTGCCCACGGCCAGTCGCCGCGGCATGTCGGAAGGAGTCATCACGCGGGCAGGCTACCTGGCGACACTGCAAAGTCGTCGCCAGGGAGACGGATGAGGGGGACGCTGTCCGTCACCGTTGATCTCCCATCACCTGGACTCACATGACACAAAGCGAGCCAGCGCGCCCGGATGACTTGGTGTCGGCGCATGGGTGCAGGATGCCCCCCCGAACTGCCCGACTGCTTGGTGCGGCCAGCTAGTACAACGCTTGCGGTTTACTACTCCAGAGTTGTAAGATCACGACCGTGTGGGACGTTGAGGTCGGGCTCGTCGAGGAGTGGCTGCTCAGCCTCAACGATGACGATTACGACTTGATCATCGCGGCACTCGAAGTACTCCAAGACGAAGGACCCATGTTGGGCCGACCGTTGGTCGACAGAATCAAGGGTTCGCGCCACAAGAACATGAAGGAACTCCGGCCCGGATCAGCTGGCCGCTCGGAGATCCGGATCCTGTTCGCCTTTGATCCCGGGCGTCGGGCGATCCTGCTCATCGCCGGCGACAAGAGCCACGACTGGAACCGCTGGTACAAGCGCAACATCCCCGTAGCGGACCAGCGGTTCGACGAACACCTGAACACCCTGGGAAGGAGGGGCTGAGCATGACCAATCTCGATCAACTCAAGCAGCGCCGGCCTGCCCGGCGCGAAAAGGTCGAAGCCCACAAGCACCGGATGATCGCCGAGACCCGTGCCTGGCGACTGCGGGAACTGCGCGAACAGTTCGACCTCACGCAGGTCGAACTCGCTGCCGAACTGGAAGTAAGCCAGAACCGAGTGTCCCGGATCGAGCGTGGCGATATCGACAAGACCCAGGTCGACACCCTGCGACGTTACGTCGAGGCCCTGGGCGGACACCTCCAACTCGTCGTCCAGGTGGGTGACGACACCTTCCAGATCGCCTAATTGCCACAACCGCTGCGTCTACGAGCGGATGTCCCTCGCCAGGTCGTAACCGAGAAGGCTTCAGATGGACGCCGCCAGTCACCGTTGGTCAGGGCGTCAGAGAGTGCCGGGGCGGACCCAGGTGGCGCTCCAAAGCGCGGCCGGCGGCGGAGCCCACGAGGGTGCCGACGACGATCGACACCATCGCGGCCGTGGTCGCGGTGACGCTCGAGAGGTCGCCCTCCCCTGCCGCGAGTTGAACCGTGCTCAACAGGCCCAGGCTCCCGGGCACGAGTAGCCAGAACGCCGGCAGGTAGACCACGAGGCGCAGCGGACGCCCAGAGAGCCGGTGCACGACGGACGCCGACAGCCCGGCCACGATCGCGCCCGCGAACACCCCGAGTTGCACTCCCCAGAGCCACTGCCCGGCGAACTGCACCACGAAGGTCAGGAAGAGCACCCCGAGGATCCACGGGACGTCCCGCCAATGCGCGGCCACGTTGATGACCATGCCGGCGCCGAGCACGGCGATGCCGCCGAAGGGCGCCCCGGGTCCGAGGTCATTGGCCCGGACGTTGGTGAGGACGCCGAGGGCGTCCCCGCGCACCGCAACGGCGGCGAACATCCCGACGGCGAACAGCAGCAGTTGGACCGTCCCGGACACCAACCGCGACGTGCCGGACACCGCCGCCCCACTGGCGATCTCTGACATGCCGGTCACGATCATCGCGCCGGGCAGCAGGACCGCGATCGTGGACACGACCGTGCGCATCGTGCCCTCGAGCGGCCACCACATGGCGAACTGCAGGACGATCGAGGTCACCGCGAACGCCGCCGCCAGCGGCAGGAGGGTGGCCACCAGGGGCGATCGGCGTCCGATGATGACCAGGGCGACCACGGCCAGGGAGCCCAGGGCGGCGGCGCCCAGGTCGCGCCACGTGGGCTGGAGGATCGCGCAGATGCCGACGGCGATGGGGACGATCGCCAGGTCGTTCACCCAATCGGGTCTGGAGGGCGGCAACGCCTCGATCGCAGCGAGTTCCGGCACTGCTTCGGCCGGCGTGAGCCGCCCGGCGAGCAGCCGGTCGATGACGTCCTGGACCAGGCTCATCTGCTCGAACCGCAGCGTTCCCCCGACAGGCTCGAAGACCACCGCGTGGTCAGAAGTGGTGCTGAGGAACAGTCCGGTGACGGTCGCCGCCGCACGCACATCGGGGACGCCCAAGCGCTGACCGATCGCGATCACCTGGCGCTCCACGTCGGGACCGGGAGCAGTGCCGGCCAGCAGCGCGGCGCCCACACGAAGGAGGCACTCGCGGGTGGCCTGCGCGTCGGCGTCCGTCACGGCGTTTCCCTCGTCCGCCGGGTGACGTGGTGCTCAATAGACCAGCTGACGGCCTCGACGACCTCACGGATGGCCCACATGCGGCGACCGTAGCACCGCACAGGGCCCGGACATGGAAGGTGAGGATCCACGCCGCGCCCGGGATACTGGCCGGGTGAAGTACGTAGTGGGCCCCGACGGAGTTCGTCACCAGGTAACCCCGGCGGTCGAACGCTGGCTCGCCTCATTGAGCAAGAAGGCCCTGACCAACCTGGCTCTGGAACTGGCGTCGTACAGCCCCGAGGCCATGCGCTCGCTCCAACTGCGGGCAGCCCCCGCGGACAGCCAGGCGGCACGCCACCTCGTCGCGGCCGTCGACGCGGCATTGGCCTCGGTGAACTTCGACTACCACGACGACTTCGACTGGGACGACCAGGAGGGCGTCCAGAACGTCGAGGACGTCGTCGATGAGTTGGAGCGGCACCTGGACACCGGAGCCCACGAGGTCGTCCGGCAGGTGGCCCAGCACCTGCTCGTCCGGCTGGCTGCCGTCGCCGAGGACGCTGACAATGCGGACATCCTGTGCGTGGTGGCCGAACGGGCGTGCGCCCTGTTCGGCCGCGCGGTCGCCGGCCACCCGGACCCGGTGAGCTTGGCGCGCTGGGTCGTCCGTTTCCGGGCCGCGTGCGGCGGGTGGCCGCCACTTCACTTGGACGCCGTCGCGCACGCCTTCGACGAGCCGGCTTGGGCCGCCTACCGCGCGGACGTGGCGGCCCTGGGCGGTGGAGGCCCGGGAGCAGATCCGTATCGCGACGAGGCCGACTGCATGCTGCTGGAGCTGGCCGACCACGACGCGGACGTCGATCAGGCTGTCGCATTGTTGACCGCCGGCCAGAAGCTCTACTACGGCGAGGTCGTCACGCGCCTGCGTGCGGCGAGGCGCGGAGCGGAACTGCTGGCCTGGCTGGATCGCGCGGTGGCCGACAACTGCGTAGACGACGCCTGGCGTGGTGAACACACGGTCGTCCCTGCCGAAGACGCAACCCAGGACTATCTGGATGGAGGGCGTCCGGACTCAGCGATCGCCATCGCTCGGACGCTCTTCGATCGCGACCTGACCGTTGGCGCCTATCGGCTGCTGCGCGAGGTCGCGGAGCGGTGCGGGCTGCTGGACGAGCAACGCACCTGGGCGTTCGCGCAGGCCACGCGGCAGGCAGCCAAGCTCGGCGGCGCCCCCCTCATCCGGCTTCACCTCGCCGACGAGGACGTCGCCAGTGCCTGGCAGGCCGCGGACGCCTATGGCGCCGGCCCGGCGTGGCGCGAACTGGTGGGGGCGTCCGAGAGCGACTTCCCGCTGCAGGCGGGTCGGATGTGCATGGCACAGGCGAAGTCTGCGCTGGTCACGCCCGAGTCGAAGCGGTATCCGAGCGTCGTCGACCTGCTCGTCAAGGCACGCTCCATGTACGAGAGAGCCGGACTGCCCCGCGAGGCGGACGCCGAGATCATCGGACTGCGCGAGGCATACCGACGTCGCCCGGCCCTGATGGCTGCCATGAACGGGGCCAGGCTGCCGTCCTGAGCCCTGCCAGGCCGTCGAGCAGTACAAGAAGCCCCTCTGGGGTTCGCCGCACCGCCCGCTGGCTGTTTTGCGCGGGGCAGATCCTGGGCCTCTTTCAGGCGAGCTGATCGAGTCGACGGACTGGAGGGACGCCGGCGGCGCGCTCGGCTGCAAGGTCATAAGCAGACTGCAGTGCCAGCCAGGCGCGGGCGCTGCTGACGCCGGCCTCCTCCAGACGAACGGCCAGGTTGGGACTGATCCGGGCGTGGCCGTGCAGAACCCGACTCAAGGTCACGCGAGAGATCCCGAGCCGGGACGCCGCCTCACCAACACTCAGGCCGAGGTCGGCCAGCAGGTCCTCGCGCAGGATCTCACCCGGGTGCACCGGGGTCTTCATCACCATGCTCTTCACTCTCTTTGTCAGTGGTAGTCCTTGTCAGTGGTAGTCCTTGTCAGTCAGTGGTAGTCCTGATAGTCGACGAGTTCCACGTCGCTTTCGAGGAAGCAAAATGTGACGCGCCAGTTGCCGTTGACCCAGATCGACCAGTGCCCGGCCGAGTCACCCTTGAGGGGGTGGGTCCGAAACGAAGGGATCGCGAGGTCGTCAGGGCTTTGGGCCACGTCCAGTAGCGACAAGATGCGGAGCAACTTGGGAACGTGCGCTGCTTGGACACCCTCCTTCGAACCGTCGCGATACAACCACTCCAGACCCTTGTGCCGGAAGCTGACGATCACGGCACAGTGTATCGCGTATCGATATGCGATACAATCGCATCGGTCCCCGCTGCGCCGCCATCACGCGGATCGGCTCAGCGCCGCGGTCGGCAAGTCTCTAGCCTGAACTCGTGGTTTCCGAGTTCGAACGGCTTGCCTCCGCCAACGAGAGCCAACGCCTACCAGGCAGAGGCCAACCGAGCACTTCTCGCCGGGGAGTCCGCCTGGACATCCCTTGATGGACTGGCAGAAGCGGCCGAACAGATCGCCGGCCTCTGGAGCGATCACGCCGACGCCTACGCCGGGCGTCAGTACGCAGCGAGTACCTCCACTTGGGTCAGCCCGCGCCTGGCGGCTCCCACACCGATTGACTCGTGTTAAGTTTGGTCGCACCCAACTGGGCGTTCTCCAGCACATCGTGAGACAGTGATCGCGTGTCCTTCGACGTTTTCTTCCAAGCCTTCGTTCATGGTGCTCGCGCTCTTGGCGGAGGCGATCGAATGCGCAAGGTGCTGCAGCCCTATGTCGGGCATGAGGAATCGGGCACCAAATTCGTACTCATCCGAACAGGCACCGATAGCGCCGATGTTTATCTCGACAGGGACAGCATGCTGGCGAACCACATCTCGGGCGAGCGTCTCTGGGACGTGCTTGTCCGTGGGGCCCAAGCGGCAAACTGGGTGATTCTGCCAACCGGATGCCCCCGCATGCATCACCTACGAGAATCAACGCGCGCACTTGCCCCAAGGTCTCGATGCAGACACAGTCCTCGTCATGACCGGCGATGACCTTCGTCACGTGATCCAGTCCTCATGACTCCGTGCGCCCCATCCTTGCCGCTGCGCGCCGCCGCATGGCACTCGGACGGCCATTCCGGCATTGTTGACAGCGGCTCTGCATGGGTAGCGAAGCTGGCCAGCCCAACCCATAGCACGGCCGAGATCGTGGAAGTGCACGTGCTCTGAGGAGGCGGCCAAGCGGGCGCGGCACCGATCCGTACCCACGGCCACACCCCCGTCTGCGGCTGAGTCTTGGGGACACCGAGTCTGCTGGCTATCGACCGGGGCGCGGCATGTCAGGGCGTGCGCGTCGTGCAATCCAGCCGAGTAACCGGTCATTCCGGCGTCGGTGGCAGAGTGCTGACCGAGATTCGGATGTGAGCCGGAGGTGTCCATGGACGTGGAGTGGCCAGATCGCCGCGCTGATGTGCTCGACGCGCTGGATGTCCTAGCCGCCTTCGGACAGACGTCGAACGACGTACTGGTTGAGGCTGAGGTGCTCTTCGGCGGCCTGGATCGCGAGCCTTCGGTGCAGGCTCTCTCCGACCCGAAGGTTGAACTTGCCCGAGTAGCTACGTGCTGACAGTGGTTCCGGGATGGCCTCGCCCTCTGCGGCAAGATCGGCCACGGTATCGGCGACCAAGTCGACTAGTCCCTGCAGAGCGGTTACCTTTCCTCACTCGAGGTGTACACGTTCGAGGATCCACTTCCGCTCCCCACCACCCAAGAGGCCGTTCGCTGGGTTTCAGTGACCTGCTAGAACCTGTCCAGTGGGTCGTTGCACATTCCCGCTGAATCCACATAGCTGAACGCGCGGGCAAGGTCGAAACAGGCGCCCGCGACTCGGCTCGTGCCGCGTGGCTGGCGCGCGCCAACTTGAGGGAGCCATGCTCCGTGATTCTCGGTGTTGCAGATCGTCTGCGTGCCGAGGACTGGTCACCCACCCGGTCTGCCCCTCGCGGACGCCGTGGGTCGAAGGCGGTGCAGGCTTGCCCTGTGCGTGCTGGATCCGCGACTTGCGGTTGAGTGCGCGGGCGCCGAGCCGGGCAGTCACTGTCCGCGCAGCGGCACAGTCGGACATTCGGCCGCCAGTTGACGGCCAGCGGCGACTACTCGTACGCCGAGGCGGAGACCAACAGCTGAGCGACATTCGCCAGCTTGAGTCTTCCGGGTCCACCCCAGTCGGGCGTACGTCATCGTCGACAACAGCTTGCAGCGCATCCAAGAACCGATCGAGGGTGGGGTTTCTCCCACTCGCGTGCACCGGAGGCGCGGTAGTCCGAGAGCATCAGCCCGACCAACGCAGCGAGGTCAGCGCGAGTCTGGACCACGCTCGGGTCGGCGCGTGCCCCGCGTCCCGTTTCGTATGGCCGCGACATGGGACCATTCTGGGCCGCTTGGCCGCCACGCGCTGCCGGCCATGGCCGCGGTTCAGCAGTCTGTGTGCCCAGAACGCGGCGGTTCAGTGCGCCTCTGGGCTACCAGACCCAGGTCTCCCGGGGGATCCCTGCCTGGGGTTGGGTGTGGGAACGTGCTAGATACGATCTGCGCACAGCTAGTACTATCTGTATGCACTTTCGATCAGGAGACCATGGTGCTGACCATTAGACCCAAGGACGCAGCCGCCGCCGGCCTGTCCCCCGCTGGGCTGCACCGCGCCGCCCAGGCAGGACGTTTCGAACGCATCGCCCGCGGCCTGTACCGCCCCGCCGACGCCCCCGCAGCCGACCTCGACTGGATCGAAGCCACCGCCCGCCGTTGCGAGGCGACCATCTGCCTCACCTCCGCGTTGGCCTACCACGACCTGATCGACGCCATCCCCACCACCGTGGACATCGCGATCCCCCGCGGCCACCGAACCCCCGCTACCAGCGGCGCCATCACGTGGCACCACTTCGACCGCGGCACGTTCAGCCTCGGCCGCATCGAGATCGCCATCCCCGGCACCGACCAACAGATCGGGCTCTACACCGCGGAACGAAGCATCGCCGACGCCTTCCGGCTTCGCGGAAGCATCGGCTACGAGGTCGGCGTGAACGCCCTCAAGGAGTGGCTGCGTCGCGGCGGAAAGCCCGCCCAGCTGATCGAACTGGCCGCCCGGCTCCCGCGAACCAGGCAACCCCTGCTGCAGGCCCTGCAGGTGATCGCATGACCGGCGAACAGGCCTATCGGGCCCTCGCCCGCCTCGCCCGCAACGACGTGAGACCCGATGGACGGCCAGCACCCTTCGCCGAGTACCTCACCCGCCACTTCTTGGAATCCTTCCTGTACCGACTCACCCAGAGCCCGCACGCCGACGACTTCGTCCTCAAAGGCGGCGTTCTCCTGGCTGTCTACGGAGCGCGACGCCCCACCAAGGACGTCGACTCCCAAGCAATCAGCGCCACCGTTTCTCCAGCGCACCTGGCCCAGGTCGCCCGCGCGATCACCGCCATCAACAGCGACGACGGCGTCCAAGTTCAACACCGCCACCATCAACGTGCAGCAGATCCGTGACGACGCCGACTACCCCGGACTGCGTCTGCGCATGCAGGCCGCTCTGCACACCGCCCACGGGACCATCGTCTGGGACGTCTCCACCGGCGACCCCATCGTGCCCGCCCCACGGCTCGTTCGAGTGCCCCGCGCCCTCGGCGAGGACATTCAGATCCTCGGCTACGCCCCAGAGACCGCCGTCGCCGAGAAGGGCGTCACCATCCTCGAACGCGGCATCACCAGCACAAGGTGGCGCGACTACGTCGACATCGTCCAACTCAGCCGCAACCACTCCCTCGACCCGACCCAGCTCCGCGCCGCCGCCGAGGCAGTCGCGGCCCACCGGCACGTCACCCTTGAAGCCGTCTCCCCCCACCTCGCCGGCTACGGCGCGGTCGCCCAACCGAAATGGGCCGCCTGGCGACGCAAGGAAGGATTCGAAGCGATCTGCCAAGAGCGACTCGACGACCAGACAGTCCTTGTTGCCGGCGTGCTCGACCCCGTCTTCGGCGCCAAACCACACACCCCATCCGACTGAGCGCTCAGCCCTGATCCACGGCGAGACGCCCGGGGTGCGAGGACCACCCGATGGATCCGCGCGCGGGCTGCGGCCGGGAGGCTATCGTCGATGCCCCGGCGGTTGAATGCGCGGACGCCGAGCCGGCAGGCTACCGTCCGCGCTGCGGCAGATCCGCGCGTTCGACTCGATCCCGTTGACACTCGAACGGCGACAAGTTACCTTGGAATCGTGAGCGAGGAGCCCATCATCGCCCCGTCCGCGCTCAAGCATGGACTTGACGAACCCGAGATCCTCCACGCCTACCGCAATCCGGTTCGGATCTGGGACCTCGGGGAAGGATTCACGATGATCGTGGGACCGAACCAGTCTGCGATCTTCCTGGAGGTCGGCTATGTCGATGGCGACCACATCCACGTCATCGTCCACGCAATGAAGGCCCGCGAGAAGTTCCTGAGGTGATCTCCATGCCGCGCACTGTCGAAGAAATCCTGCAGCACGCCGACGAACTCGCGGCGCGCTTCGAGTCCTACGAACCGAATCCTGCCGACGAACTCGACCCCGGTGCCGTCACGCTCCTCCGCGCCGCCGTGGCCGAACGCTCCGAAGCCGAACGCCACTTGCTCGACGCCGTCCGCCGAGCTCGCGAGGCCGGGATGCCCTGGTCTGCAATCGGCTCCTTCGTCGGCACCAGCGGCGAGGCCGCCCGCCAGCGCTACGGCAAGAAAGTCGCCTGAGCCCCTGGCCCGCTCCCGCCCCGCTGGCGCATGACGATTGGCGGCAGACGGACGCGTTGCTGGAACAGCGAGCGTGCCGTCCGGCCCTGGGCCCAATCAGAGGCTGTCAAGCCTGATGGCTGCGCCCCAGCGCCCGCGGCTCCTGCGACTTCCCCGGCCGGTGCGGGCGGACTCCGCCATAGGTCCACGTTCGACCACCTGGCTTCTTCGTCTGACAAGGCGAGATGCTGAGGTGTATCAGCACTCGTGGCAGCACACGCCCCCTCTCCATCCGGATCAGCCCCTCACCGGACGCCTCGCCACCAAACCGGACGCGCCAACCATCACGCAGTACATGCCGTGCGAACACGCGGTCATCGACATGTCCGCGAGGTTGCGCCATCGACCTCGACGTCCGCTACTGGGCCAGATCCGGACGCGTTCCTCGGAGTCACCGCGCGGCACGTTGGTCAGCCGCACGGCGCTCGATAGCAAACCCGGTCCGACGCCGGCGGTGAGCGCTCTCGGTGGCACTGGTGAATGGAAACGTGGGGGGTGCGGGGCTCGAACCCGCGACCCAGGGATTATGAGTCCCCTGCTCTGACCGGCTGAGCTAACCCCCCGTCTTCGGTGGGACAGCCTAGCGAACCGCGTCCCACAGCGTTCACCCCGCGACGGCCGCACGCCGACCCACTCGGTGAGTGCGCGGAACTGACGTCCGAAGTGACTCGCGCCGACGGCGTCCACTATTCATCTGAGTAGTAACCTGACCACATGAGTAGCCAACCCATCGACCCGCGCGACCTGACCGCCCGGGCGCGGATCCGGGAGGCGGCGCTGGACCTCTTCGGCCGGGTCGGCTACGAGCGGGCGACCACACGGGCGATTGCGGACGCGGCCGGGGTGACGTCGGGACTGATCAGGCACCACTTCGGGTCCAAGGCGAACTTGTTGGCCGCCTGCGACGAGCGGCTGATCGAGGTGTTCGAGGAGCTGGAGTCCGACGCGGCGAGCCTTCCGGCAGGCGGCTACAGCCCGATGCAGCGGCTCGACCGGTACGGCCCGTACCTCGCTCGGGCGCTGTTCGAGGGACGCGGCGTCCGGGTCTTCGAATACGTCCGAGCGGGGGTCGAGAGCTGGCTGAGGTCCCTCCCAGAGAACGCTGACCGCATCGCCCCCATCGAGGACGAGGCCGCCGTCCGGGCCGCGATGGCCCTGGCGGTCACACTGCTGGAGGCCCAGGTCTCCACCGCAATCGGCGAGGACGTCCGCGCCCCCACTGGCGAGCGCCGGCTGCTCGCCGCCCTGCTGCAGATCTACGCCCAGCCGCTGCTCACCCCCGAGCAGGCGAAGGCCTACCACGCACAACTCGAGCAGGCGCCCCTGCGCGCTGCCACCGACGAGAAGGGACAACCGCGATGACGCACGCGTCGGCGTCCGATCTGGCGATCGAGACCCAGGGCTGACGAAATCCTTCGGACGCGTCCGGGCGCTGGACGGCCTCGACCTTCAGGTGGCGCGCGGCGAGGTCCACGGGTTCCTGGGCCCGAATGGCGCGGGCAAGACCACGACGCTGCGGGTGCTGTTGGGGCTGATCAGGGCGGACGCCGGTTCGGTAGCCGTCCTCGGCGCCGACCCCTGGCAGGACGCCCCCGAGCTGCACCGCCGCATCGCCTACGTGCCCGGCGACGTCGCGTTCTGGCCCAACCTGACCGGCGGCCAGGTGCTCGGGCTGCTGGCCCGCCTGCGCGATGACGCCCGCCCCCAACGCCGCGCCGAGCTGCTCGAACGCTTCCAGCTCGACCCGCGCCGCAAGGTGCGCACCTACTCGAAGGGCAACCGGCAGAAGGTTGCGCTGGTCGCGGCCTTCGAGTCGAGCGCCGAACTGCTCGTCCTGGACGAGCCGACCAGCGGCCTCGACCCCCTGATGGACCAGGTCTTCCGCGAATGCGTCCGCGAGGAGGCGGCGTCCGGCGACCGCACCGTGCTGCTGTCGAGCCACATCCTCGCCGAGGTCGAGGCCCTCTGCGACACGGTCACGATCGTCCGGGACGGCCGCACCGTCGAGCACGGCCGGCTGAGCGACCTGCGTCACCTCGGCCGCACGAGCGTGGGCGCCCGGGTCGCGTCTGCGCCGGACCTCACCGGCCTCGACGGCGTCCACGACGTCACGCTGGAGGGCGACCATCTCACGCTGCAGGCGGACGCCGCGGCGCTCGGCCCGGTGTTGGCCCGGCTCTCGGTGGCGGGGCTGGACGCCCTCACCTGCCGGCCGCCAACACTGGAGGAACTGTTCCTGCGCCAGTACGAATCGGCACGGCCATGAGCGTCCGCGGCTGGGCCGGCCTGCTGCGCTTGAACCTGCTGCGCGATTGGCTCCTGCTGGTGTTGTTCACGGTGTTCCTCGGCATCGTGCCGGGCTCACTGACCGACGCCATCCGGGCGGCCTACCCCACGGACGCCGGACGCGCCGAGTACGCCGCCCTCAGCCAGGCGAACCCGGCCTTCACGGTGACCTACGGGCCGCTGTTCGACTCCAGCCTGGGCGCGATGGGGGTGTGGCGCGCGGGCTTCGTGCCGTTCGTCCTCGGGCTGGTGACCGCGCTGGTGGCCGTCCGCTGGACCCGCAGCGAGGAGGCCGACGGCCGGACCGAGGTGCTTCGCGCCCTGCCGATTGGGCGGGCGGCGCCCGCGGCAGCGGCGCTGGTGGGCACCACGCTGGTGAGTTGCGCCGTCGGCGTCCTCGTCTTCGCGGGTTTCGCCACCCGCCAGCTTCCCCTGGCCGGATCGCTCGCGGCCGGGCTCGGCTACGCGCTCACCGGCATGTCCGCGGCGGGGACAGCGGTGCTTGTCGCCCAGGTGTTGTCCGGACGCGGCGCCACCCTGGGCACCGTCGTCGCGCTGGGTCTGGCGTCCTATGCGCTGCGCGGCATCGGCGAGGTCTCGGCGACCACGGGCGGCGCGGCCGGATGGCTGGCCTGGACCAACCCCCTGGGCTGGCTCACCGAAGTGCGGCCGTTCGCCGGCGACCGGTGGTGGGTGCTGCTCCTGCCCGCCCTGCTCACGATCGGGGCGGGGGCCGCCGCGCTCCGGCTGTCCGACCGCGACCTGGGCACCGGCGTCCTCTCACTCCCCGAGCGCACAAGCGATGCGCGCCCGGTGGCGTCCGTGCACGCCCTGGCGTGGCGCCTGCAACGAGGACGCCTGTTCGCTTGGCTGGCCGTCTACCTCCTGATCGGCCTCGGCCTGGGCAGCATCGCCGGCACGATCGAGACCATCGCCGGCAGCAACCAGGCGGTGCTCGACGCGCTCGCCCGCGTGGGCATCACCGGCACGCCCGCCCAGACGTACCTCTACCTGATGGTCGGTCTCTGCGCGGACGCCGCCGCCGTCTACGCCGTCACGAGCCTGCTCACCCTGCGGCGCGAGGAACTGGACGGCCACGCCGAGCCATTGTTGGCCACGCCCCTGACACGCACCCGGTGGCTGCTCAGCCACCTGCCGTACGCAGTGTTGGCGCCGGTGTTGCTCCAGGCCGTCCTCATCGCCGCCGTCGTGGCCGGGGGCGGCCCCATCGCCGCCAAAGAACTCGGCTTCATGACGTCGGCAGCCCTCACGCTGCTGCCGCCCGTCTGGGTCTTCGCCGGCATCGCCCTGCTGCTGGTCGCGGCGCTCCCCCACCACGCGACCTGGCTCACCTGGACCTACGTCGTCGTCGCCTTCGCCACACGGTTGCTGTCGCAGGCGTTCGGCCTGGACGCCCGCATCCGTTACCTGTCCCCGTTCGAGTTCAGCGGACGCGCCGAGGCGTCCGAACTCGCCCGCAGCGACCTGCCCTTGGCCAACATGATCGGCCTGGCCCTCCTGGCCGCAGTGTTGGCGCTCGCCGCCGCCACCGCGCTGAGACGGCGGCCGATCCCGTCCCCCTGACAAGCACCGTCACGACGGCCCAGGGGCTCCCGACATCAGGTCGTACGACTCCAGCGCCAGCCAGGCCAGGGTGAGGTCCGGCGTCCGGTGCAACTCCAGACCCAGCAGGCGCTCGGCCTTGCGCATCCGGTACAGCACGGTCTGGCGGTGCAGGTTGAGGGCGGACGCCGTCCGTTGCCACGACCGGTCGTGCTCCAGGTACGCCCGGAGGGTCGCCAACAGGTCGCCGTCGTGCTGGGCGTCGTGGGCCAACACCGGCCCGAGGACCCGCTGCACCAGCGCCCGGGCCTCCTCGATGCTGCTCATACCGACGACGCCCAGCGGCTCGCCGTAGCGCACGACGGCTCGGCCGTCCCGGCGGGCCAGCCCCAGCAGCCACTCGGCCTCACGCTCGGCCTCCTGCGTCCGCCCCACCGCCAACAACGGCGCACTCACCCCCACCCGCGCCGAGGGGCCCAGCTCGGCCAACACCACCTCGACGGCCCGGTCGCGGCCGGCCACGAGCAGCGAGGCACGATCGGCCCGGACGCCCACCAGATGCGGCACCCGCGCCCGCCACAGCCCGACGTGCAGGTCGCGCAGATTCCCCTCGTCGGCGGCTGCCATCAGCACGGTGGCGTTGGCGGGGTCGATGCCGGCCTCGGCGAGCCGGCGGCGTCCGCTCTCCGGATCCAGCTGGTTGGTCAGCAAGTGCGTGAGCAGGTCGTCGCCCACCCGCCGCCGGTGCTCGAGGATGAGCCGCGAGTGCGACAGCTCCAGCGCCGCGACGGTCGCCGCGTGCTGCAGCAGTACCGAGTCCAGGGCCAACCGTCCGCGGACGATGGCCAACACCGCGTCGTCGTGGGTCGGCACGTCCATCAGGAGCACCTCTTCGCCGGACGCCGACGTCCGCACCCGGACGCCCGCGACCAGCCGCTCCCCCGTCGGCTCGCGCCGGACTGCGTCCGAGACGCACGTGGGCGGCGTCCGTCCGTCGGGGAAGAACGCCGAGCCGCTGCGGCGCACGCAGATGTGGACCGGACATTGCAGCTCGGTCGCCAGGGCGTCCTCGACCGCGGAATGCTCGATGCCGACCTCGGTGATGCGGCGAATGGCGTTGTAGATGCGGGTCGTGCGGGCGAACCGGCGCGACTGGTCGACCAGCGACGCCTCGGCTACCGCCCGGGAGATGCCGACGAACGGCTTCGGGTAGCGGATCCACAGGACCGGGAAACCGCGCTCGTCGGCGACGCGAGCGACGGCGTCCGTGAGCGGCGGGCAGAACATGCCCTCGCCGATCGCGAGCCCGCTGGCCCCGTTGCGGTCGAGCTGCTCGACGAACGCACCCTGGGCCTCGGCGTCCGCGGGGAAGAAGATGCCGTTGGTCATCAGCAGCTCGCCGCCGGCCAGCCACTGCCACGGGTCGGGCAGGTCGGTGCTGTGGGTCCACATGACCTCGCGCGCCAGCCCGGACGCGCCGGCGTACAGCGACAGCCCGAGCTGCGGCATGTCGACGAGGTCGCCGATCGTGAGGGGCATCGTCGCTCCGTCCGTGGGAAACGTAGGCCTCCAACTGTTGTGCGATCGTATAACGAGCGTGCGACAGTTTGAGCGGACGCCGTCTGGCCGCCGCCCGGACGCCCGTCCTACGTTGTGGCCCGTTCACGCAACCCGCCCCGGGAATTGCCCGGCTCGCTACGGGTTCTGCGACTCTGCGAAGGAGGAGAGACGCATGGCCGAACTGGCTACGACGTCCACCGGGAGTCATCTCATCGACGACGCCCCGCTGACGTCCTTTCACAAGAAACTGACCCTGTACTCGTCGGGCGGCCCGTTCATCGACGGTTACACGATCGCGATGATCAGCTTCACCTACGCCACCATGGGCACCCAGTTCGCGGTGTCGAAGTCGGACAAGGGCCTCATCGCCGCGGCCGCGCTGATCGGCATCTTCATCGGCGGCCTGGTCTTCGGCTGGGTGACCGACAAGGTCGGCCGCCACGTCATGTACATCGTCGACCTGTTGGCGCTCGCCATCTTCTCGGTGTTGTCCTTCGCGGCGACCGAGGCCTGGCATGTCATCGCGCTGCGGTTCCTGATCGGCGTCGCCATCGGCGCGGACTACCCCATCGCCACCTCGTTGTTGGCCGAATATCTCCCGTCCAAGTACCGCGGACGCATGCTCGGCGCCACCTTCGTCGTCTGGGCGGTCGGGGCGGCGGTCGCGCCGATCGTCGCGATCCTGTGCGGCATGTGGTTCGGCAACGACGCATGGCGCTGGATGCTCGCTAGCGCCGCCCTCTTCGCCGTGATCACGCTGATCATGCGGCTCGGGACGCCCGAGTCGCCGCGCTGGCTCATCTCGAAGGGCCGCATCGACGAGGCGGACGCCTCGATCAAGAAGGTCTTCGGCCCCGAGTACGGCGTCGCCGACCTGGGCGAGCCCGAGGCCGACAGCCGCTTCACCCTGTCGTCGGTCTTCCGCAAGCCATACCTCACCCGGACCCTGTTCGTCTGCTTCTTCTGGATGTGCCAGATCATCCCGATGATGTCGATCTACTCGTTCTCGTTCGACGTCATGGAGCAGTTCAACCTCAAGGGCATGGGCGCCGAGGTCTTCCTCGCGGTGCTGTTCGTCGTGGGCGGCATCCCGGGGCTGTACCTGGTCGACAAGATCGGCCGCAAGGCGCTCCTGGTCTGGACCTTCGCCGGCATCGCGATCATCTGGGGCCTCGGCGGACTCATCCCGGGCCTGCCGACCGGCGTCCTGCTGTTCGCCGTCTGCGCGTTCGCGCTGCTCTCGGGGGCGTCCAACTTCCTCGAGATCGTCTACCCGAACGAGCTGTTCCCGACCCAGGTGCGGGCGACCGCCGTCGGCATCGGCACAGCCGCCAGCCGCATCGGCTCGGCCAGCGCCGTCTACCTCATGCCGTTCATCCTCGAACAGGGCGTCAACTGGGTCTTGGTTGCCGGCGCCGCGGCATCCCTGCTCGGACTCATCGTCACCCTCGCCTGGGGTGAGGAGACCATGGGACGCGCCCTCGACGACGTCGCGCACGCCCCGAAGCAGCTCTGACTCCCCTACTCAGCCAACAACCAACGCAACAGGAGGCGTCCGAGATGACGGACAACACCCCCCAGCAGCCCGCGACCGCGTTCGCGTCACCGCGGTTCTGCAACGTCGGCAATTTCATGCGCATGGAGCGGCGCCCGGACGCCACCGGGCTCGACTTCGCGATCTACGGCATCCCGTTCGACACGGGCTGCTCGTACCGCACCGGCGCCCGGTTCGGGCCGCAGGGCATCCGCAACATCTCGGTGATGATGAAGCCCAACAACCCCGTGCACGAGGTCAACATCCTCGAGCACCTCAAGGGGGCCGACCTTGGCGACGTCAACATCACGCCGGGCTACATCCTGCCGAGCTACGAGGCGATCGAGGCGTTCGCGTCCTCGATCGTGGACGCCGGCGCGCTTCCGATCGCCCTCGGCGGCGACCACTCGGTCACGCTGCCCGAGCTGCGCGCCGTGGCGAAGAAGCACGGGCCGGTCAGCCTGATCCACTTCGACTCGCACGCCGACATCAACGACCAGGTCTTCGGGCAGCAGTACAACCACGGGACGCCCTTCCGTCGCGCCCACGAGGAGGGCCTGATCGACACCAGCCGGTCGGTCCAGGTCGGCATGCGTGGCTCGATCTACGACCCGGACGAGTTCAAGCTGGCGGCGAGCCTGGGGTTCACGCTGATCCCGACCCACCGGGTGCGCGAGATCGGGCTGTCCGCGGTGGTCGACGAGATCCGGCGGGTCGTGGGAGACAACAAGGCGTTCCTGACCTTCGACATCGACTTCCTCGACCCCGCCTACGCCCCCGGCACCGGGACGCCCGAGGTCGGCGGCTACTCGACGTTCGAGGCGATCAGCCTGATCAGGGGCCTGACCGGCATCGACTTCGTCGGCTTCGACGTCGTCGAGGTCGCGCCGCCCTACGACGTCGCCGAGATCACCTCCCTGGCCGCCTGCAACCTCGTGTTCGAGTTCCTCTCCCTGCTGGCCCTGCGCAGACGTGAGGACGCCGCCGGCGCCACCCGGGCGTCCGAACCGGTCGTCTGAGGCACCTCTCGGACGCCCAGCGTGGAGGCCACTGACGGGGTGGCCTCCACGTCGGCGTCCGGATGCCCGAGGGACTGCTGCCGGACATGATGCTGAAGTGTCGCGGACGCGGCCGATTCGTTGCCGAACGGGTTGGTCTGGTAACGTTCTTTCTCGCGCGAGCGATCCCCTGTAGCTCAATTGGCAGAGCATCTGACTGTTAATCAGAGGGTTACTGGTTCGAGTCCAGTCGGGGGAGCTGATCACAAAGGGCCTTGTCAGACGTGAGTCTGGCGGGCCCTTTTCGCTTTCCAAGGAGTCAGATGTCCGAGCTCATCGCCAAGGCCCTGCCCGACGCCACCGACACCCGGGCGATCGCGTTCGGGCGCGGCGTCCTCACCGAGACAGGACGCGTGTTCGCCGACACCTTCCCCGGCGCGGCCTGCGTCCTGGTGGCCGACGACAACACCTGGCGCGCGGCGGGCGTCCAGGTGCGGGACTCGCTCACGCACGCCGGCGTCCCGCTTGAGGAGCCCTTCGTGTTTCCCGGCACGCCGACGCTCTACGCCTCCTACGAGAACGTCGAACGGCTCCGCGACCACCTCAGGGGCTTGGACGCCGTCGCGTGCGTCATCGCGTCGGGCACCCTGAACGACATCGCGAAGCTGGCGTCCGGGGAGCTGGGGCGTCCCTACCTCAACGTCTGCACGGCCGCGTCGATGGACGGCTACACCGCATTCGGGGCGTCCATCACGCGCGACGGCTTCAAGATCACCCGCGACTGCCCCGCGCCGGCCGCGCTGATCGCGGACGTCGACGTCATGGCGTCCGCGCCCCGGCGACTCACGGCGTCCGGGTACGGCGACCTCATCGAGAAGGTGCCGGGCGGCGCCGATTGGCTGGTCGCCGACGAGCTCGACATCGAGCCGGTCGCCGGTGACGTCTGGAACCTCGTCCAAGACCCGCTCGCGGACGCCCTCGCCGACCCCGACGGACTCGCCGCCGGCAGCCCGGACGCCGTCGGTCGCCTCGCCGAGGGGCTGATCCTGTCGGGGCTGGCCATGCAGGCGATCAAGTCGTCGCGTCCGGCGTCCGGGGCAGGACACAACTTCTCCCACCAGTGGGAGATGGAGGGCCACGGCCTCGACTGGGAGCCGCCGCTCAGCCACGGCAACAAGGTCGGCGTCGGGGCGGTCGCGACCTCGGCCGTCTATGACCTGCTGCCCACACTGGACGTCGCCGCCGTCGACCCCGGACGCCGAGCCGCCGAGTGGCTCACCCCTGAGCAGAACGACGCGCGCGTGGCCGACCTGCAGCCGCTCCCCCGCATGCGCGAGGCCGCGCTGGCACAGTCGCGAGGCAAGTACGTGCCGCGTGAACTGGCCGCCGAACGGGTCGGGCTGATCAAGGACCGCTGGCCCACGCTCCTGCGCCGCGTCGCCGCCCAGACCATGCCGGCGTCCGAAGTCGCCGACCGGCTGCGTCGCGTCGGAGCCCCGTATCACCCGGCGCAAATCGCCGTCGACCTCGCCAAGCTGCGCCGCACCTACTACCAGAGCCAGACCATCCGCAGCCGCTACACGATCATGGACGCCCTCTTCGAACTCGGCCTCCTCGACCAGGTGGTCGACACCCTGTTCGCGCCGGGTGGCTACTGGGCCGACGCCCCGGTCCCGACCGCGGGATTCCTCAAGCCCGCCTGACCCGGACGCCGACACGTCCGATCGACCTGTGCGGGGCCGCAACCTGAGTACGGTGACGCTGTGGACGGTGATCCCCGCGCGCGGCCCAGCCTCCTGCTGCCGCCCGGCGTCGAGGCGCCGCAGGAGGGGAGCGACCACGAGTCCCTCCGTGACCTCAACCTCGACCGAGTCATCGAGTCGGTGTTGGCTGGGCTGCACGAGTACGGGCTGGAGACACATCTTCGGACGCCGTTGCCGTCGGTCAACGCGGTGCGGTACCGGCACGCCGTCCTGCGTGACCTGCAGGAGCCGCAACTCCGCGGCGCCGTCCGCACCTTCGCAGCCGGGCTGCACCGCGTCCGAGATGGCCTGCAGCGGTCGGAGCGCGCGCGGCATCCGGTTCAGCGCCGCCTGGTGTTTCTCGAGGCCGCACAGCTCTACGTGGGCACCGTCGCCGACCTCGCATCCGCACTGGGGTGCACGCCCCACCGCTCCGCAGGAATCGCCGGCCTGACCGAGCACGTCGCCGCGTACGCGGCATCGCCGGTCTTCGCGTCGCTCGACCGGGACGCCCGCGAGGTCGCCGAGCGCCTGGCCAGAGCGACGTTCCGGCTCCAGCTCCGGCAGAGCCGGGTCACCGTGAGCCGGCCGGTCGAGGACGAGTGCGTCCACGCCGACGAGCTCGCGGCGGTGTTCGGGGCGTTCCTCAGCGAGGGGCGGTCGAGTCTGCCGTGGCTGCCGGCCGAGCGCGACGACTCCGACCCGCTCGAGATCGCGATCGCCGAGCGGGCGGCTCAGCTCCACCCGGACGCCTTCGCGGCCCTCGAGCGGTTCTGTTCGGCGCACCGGCCGCTGGTGTCTCCCGACCTGGACGCCGCCGCGCGCGAACTGCGCTTCTACCTCGGCGTCCTGGACTGGTCCGACCGCCTCACCGCGGCCGGGCTGCCCGTGTGCCTGCCCGACGTCACCGACTCGGACGCCGGCGTCCGGCTGGACGACGCGTACGACGCCGCGCTCGCGCTGGCGCACGCCTGGGACCACCGGAAGGTCGTGCCCAACGACGTCGAACTCGAACCGGCCGAACGCGTGGTCGTGGTGACCGGACCCAACCAGGGCGGCAAGACGACGTTCGCCCGCGCGGTCGGCCAGGTGCTGCACCTGGCCAGCGTGGGGCTGCCGGTGCCGGCGCGCGCGGCGCGCGTCCCGCTGGTCGACCGGGTCGTCTCGAACTTCGCCCGCGGCGAGGACCTGCACGACCAGCGGGGCGCCCTCGAACGGGACGTGGTCCGCTGCGCCACGGTGCTGGGCCGGGCGACCCCCCGCAGCGTCGTCGTGCTCAACGAGGTCTTCACGTCGACGACCGTGCAGGACGCGCTGCTGTTGTCGCGGCGCGTCCTCGACCGCGTGCTGGGGCTGAACTGCCTGTGCGTCTGGGTGACGTTCCTCGACGAGCTGGCCGGCCAGGGCCCGGCGGTCGTCAGCTACGTCAGCCAGGTCGATCCGGACGACCCGACCATCCGCACGTTCGAGGTCACCCGCTGCCCGAGCGGCGGCCCGACCTACGCCGAGCTGCTCGCCCGGGCGCACGGCCTCGACGCCGACGCGATCCTGCGGAGGCTGGCGCGATGAGGGTCCGGCTGATGCATCCCGACCGCGCTGCGAACATGAGCACCGGCCCGCTCCTGGAGACCGCCGACCTGGCCCGCGACCTCGGGCTGGGCGACGTGGCCGACCTCATGGGCGGCGGCGATCCGTACGTGCGCGAGGTCGCGTGGCGCTCGCTGCAGCGGCCGCTCCTCGGTCCCGACGGTATCGCCTGGCGTCACGCCGTGATCGCGGACGCCGTGGGCGATCCCGCGGCTATCCGCGAGCTGTACGACCTCGCGACGCACGCCCTCGCCGCGCGGGCCGGCGTCCGGACCTGGCGGCTGTCGGACACGCCGGCGTCCGTCGTCGACGACGGCATCGGCGTCCTGCGGGCGCTGCTGGGTCCGCTGCGTCGGCTGCGCGGGTTCGCGGACGCCCACGCCGCCGGCTTCTCCTCCGGCGGCCTGTCGGGAATTGTGGCGGACGCCGCCGCAGCACTGCCCGACGCATGGTTCGACCGGGCCGAGGACCAGCTGCGCCGGCTGCGGTTCGCCGACGGGGTCGTTCTGACGGGCCGGCTCGGCAGCGCGCCGCTGCTGGCCGACCTAGTTCTGCGGACGCCGACAGGCGGGAAACGCTCGTGGCTGGACTCGCTGACGCGGCGTCCGGACGTGTTCTCCTGCACCGTCGGAGACGAGGACGCCGCCGGCCTGCGTTCGCTGGGTGACCTGCGGAGCCGAGGACTCGCACCCGTGGCGCAGGTGCTCAGCCGGGCGTCCGAGCACCTGCTGGGGTTCTTCGCGCAGCTGCGGTGGGAGTCCGCGTTCTACCTCGGCTGCCTGACGCTGCGGGAGCGGCTGGTTGGGCTGGGCCTGCCGACTGTGCTGCCGGAGGTCCGTGAGGCCGGCGAGCTGGACGCCCGGGGGCTCTACGACGTGGGCCTGGCCGGTCGTAGCGCGGCGACGGTCGTGGGCAGCGACCTGGCCGCTAACGGGGCGTCCCTGATCGTCGTGACGGGCGCCAACCGGGGCGGGAAGTCGACCCTGCTCCGCGCCCTCGGGCTGGCACAGGTGATGATGCAGGCGGGGGTGTTCGTCGGGGCGGCCGAGTTCCGCGCGAGCGTCGTGCCGGCCGTGCACACGCACTTCCGGCGCGAGGAGGACGAGACGCTGCGCAGCGGCAAGCTCGACGAGGAACTGACCCGGATGAGCGCCATCGTCGACCGGGCCGCGCCGGGTGATCTGGTGCTGCTGAACGAGTCGTTCGCGAGCACGAACGACGTGGAGGGGGCACGGATCCTCCGTCACGTCGTGGCCGGCCTCACCGGCGCCGGCCTCCGCGTCGTCTGCGTGACGCATTTGCACGAGTTCAGTCGCGCGCTGTCGGCGCAGGGACGCCCGGACGCTCTGTTCCTGCGCGCCGAGCGTCTCGACGATGGACGCCGCACGTTCCGGATCGTGCCGGGCGACCCGCGTCCGACGAGCCACGGCGAGGACATCTGGGCCGCGGTGATGGGCGAGTCCTGAAGGGCCCCCAGGCTTCCTCGGCTTCGATCCCCCGCCGATCCGGGCGGCGTTTCGGTCGCCCAGGCCACCGTCATCCAGCCCGGATCCGGTCGGCGGTCAGCGCTTGAGGCGACTCAGCACGGCCAGGGCGCGTTCCAGCGTCTCGAAGCTGACCTTGCCGCCAGACATCGCGACGAGACTGCGCAGGGGGCTCTGCACGACGGCCGCCTTGAGCGTGGCCTGCGTCGCGGCGTCCGGGCCCAGGTCGAACTGCTTCGTGGCCACCTTGAGCAGAGCGTCGCTGATCTTCGCGCCGAGCCGGCTCTGCCTCAGGTCGCCGATGGTGGAGTCGAGGTGCAGGGGCCACAGGGGACGCGGCGCGGGGACGGGGCGTCCGAGCAGCGCGGCGAACTCCGGCTCGGTCGCGATCGGCCCGGCCGGCATCGGGACCGGAGTGACGGCGTCCGACGACTCGATGTTGACCGTCGCCCGCGCGCGGATGTCCGGAGGACGCCCCGACGCGCAGCTCGAAGTCGCCGGCCTCGACGAGCCAGGACGCGGACGCGACGTCGTAGACCGCGAACGAGCGGCGGTTCAGCGGCAGGACGACCCGCGCGGACTCCCCCGCCGCCAGGTGAACCTTGCTGAACGCCTTCAGCTCCTGCTCCGGGCGGGCCAGGGTGCTGACCGGGTCGTGAACGTAGAGCTGGACGACCTCCGACCCCGCCCTCTGGCCCACATTGGTGACGGTCAGCGACACGTCACGATCGACCCCGGCGCCGGTGACGATCGGCTCGGAGTACTCGAAGCGGGTGTAGCCGAGCCCGTGCCCGAAGCAGAACCTCGGCGCCACGTGAGCCGTGTCGTGGAAGCGATAGCCGACGTTGAAGCCCTCGCGGTACTGCACCTGGGTCGGGTGGTCGGAGAAGTTCGCGGACGCCGGGAGCTCGCTGCCGGCCATGGGGAAGCTCTCGGCGAGGCGTCCGCCCGGTTCGACGTCGCCGAACAGGACGTCAACGAGGGCGGCGCCGCCGGCCTGCCCGCCGAGGTAGGCCTCGACCAGCGCCGCCGGACGGTCGGCCCAGCCGATCTCGACCGGTGCGCCGTTGCACAGCACCGCGGCGGTGCGCGGATTGGCCGCGGTGACCACCTCGACCAGGTCGTCATGTCCGCGTGGCAGGCGCAGATGTTCTCGATCGAATCCCTCGGACTCGTGGCTGGCCGGTAGCCCGACCAGCAGGATCACGGCGTCGGCGCCGGCTGCCACCCGGCGCGTCTCGGCCAACAGTTCCGGCGTGGTGGCACCGGTGGCCGCGTCGTAACCGGGGGCGTAGTCGAGGCGGTCGCCCAGCCGCTCGCGCAGCGCGGGCAGCGCGGCGTCGAGCCGGGTGGGCTGCACCTGCGAGGAGCCGGCGCCCTGGTAGCGCGGGGTCTCGGCGAAGGCGCCGATCAGCGCGACCCGCCCCTGCCCGGACAGCGGCAGCAGGCCGTCGTTCGCGAGGAGCACGGTGCCCGCGGCGGCCGCTCGGCGGGCCAGGGCGTGGTGGGCGTCCAGGTCGGGCGCGCCGGAGTTCGCCGCGCGTCCGGCCGCGACCCGCAACAGCAGGGCGACGACCCGGACGCACGCCCGGTCGAGGTCCTCGCGCGACAGCGTCCCTTCCTTGAGCGCCGCCTGCACGCGGGCGTCCCAGGCGCCCGAACTCGACGGCATCTCCAGGTCGAGCCCAGCGTGCACCCCGGCGGGGCGGTCGGCGACCGCCATCCAGTCGCTCATGACCAGACCCTGGAAGCCCCACTCGGTGCGCAGGATGTCGGTGAGCGGCTTGCGCGACTCGCCGGCGTGCTCACCGTTGACCAGGTTGTAGGCGCACATGACCGTCCAGGGCTGCGATTCGGTGACGGCGATCTCGAAGCCGGTCAGGTACAGCTCCCGCAGGGTGCGCTCGTCGACGATCGTGTCGAGGCGCATCCGGTTGTTCTCCTGGTTGTTGACCGCGAAGTGCTTCAGGCAGGCGCCCACCCCCTCGGACTGGATGCCCCGCACCAGCGCCGCCGCCGTCTTGCCCGACAGCAGCGGGTCCTCGGAGAAGTACTCGAAGTTGCGTCCGCACGCGGGGTGACGCTTGATGTTCAGCCCGGGCCCGAGCAGGACGCCCACGCTCTCGGCACGCGCCTCCCGGCCCAGCGCCGCGCCGACCTCCTCGATCAGGTCGACGTCCCAGGACGAGCCGAGCGCCGCCGCGGTCGGGAAGCACGTCGCCGGCACCGAGTCGGCCAGCCCGACATGATCGGACGCCCCCGCCTGCTTCCGCAGCCCGTGCGGCCCGTCGGTGAGCATGATCGCGTCGACGCCGTGCTCGGGCAGGCCCTCGGTGTGCCAGAAGTCGGCTCCCGACAGCAGCCTCACCTTCTCGGCCTCGGTGAGTGTGTCGATGATCGCGCGGGCGGCGTCCACGATTTCGGTCGGCGCGGTGGTGGGTGCGGTCACGGGTTGCTCCACTTCGCGTTCGGGTTGCTGTTACTTGACCGACTTGATCATGAAGACGGCGAAGGCGCCCAGGACCGACAGCACGATGCCGACCGGGAACAGGCCCGCGTAGGTGAAGGCCAGCACGATCGCGCCGCCCACGCCCGGCGCCAGCGTCTGCGGCAGCGTGGCCGCGATGTTGACCACGCCGAGGTCCTTGGCGAAGGAGTCCGCGCTCGGCAGCACCTCGGTCATCAGGGCCTGGTCGACCGACTGGAAGGCGCCGAACCCCAGGCCGCAGACGATCGACATGGCCATCATGCCGCCGACCGTCGGCCACATCCACGGGATCAGCAGGCCCAGGCCCACGACCACCGACGAGATGAACACGAAGATCTTGCGCCGGCCGATCCGGTCGCTGATCGGGCCGGCGATCGCGATCATGGGCAGCATGCCGACGAGGCTCAGCAGGCCCAGCAACGGGACGTAACCCAGGGCGTCCCCCTTCAGCCCGATGTAGTCCTGCAGCAGGTAGAGGTTGTAGCCGGTGACCGAGAAGTAGCCGGTGTAGAGCAGCAGCCGGCCGATGAACGCCCAGGCGAAGTCGGGGTGCTTGACCGGGCTGACCCAGAAGGTGCGCAGGAAGTCGGCGAGCTCGAACGTCGGCAGTTGCGCGTCCTTGCTCGAGGCGTCCGGGTTGAAGACGACGAACAGCACGGTCGTGATCAGCGTCAGGCCGGCGAGGCCGACGTACGCGGGCGCGATCGTGTGCCCGAGGGCCGAGCCGACGATCTGGCCGCCGAGCGCCCCCAGCATCGCGGCGGCGCCGCCGACCGCGGCGAACGTGCCTCGCGCCCGCACGGGGACGCGGTCGGGCAGGATCGCGCTCAGCGGTCCCTGGACGAAGTTGTAGGCGATCTGGACCATCGTCCAGGCGATCGCGATGTGCACCAGGGAGTTGCCGGTGGACAGGCCGATCAGCGCCAGGCCGCCGACGACCGCGCCGCCGACCATCCACGGGGCGCGGCGGCCGAACCGTGAGCGCGTCCGGTCGCTGACGGCGCCAGCGATCGGCTGGGCGATCATCGCGGCGAAGGCGCCGATGGTGGACACCAGGGCCAGGTTGGCCACCTTGTGGGCGGCGTCGAGACTCTCCATCTGCAGCGGCAGCAGGACGCCAGGGATCGCGCCCCACAGGATGAAGACGCCGAGGTTGGCCGGCATCATCCACCACAGCAGCTTGCGCAGGCCGCCGGTGATCTTGACGCGCTCGTCGCTCTCGACGACGGCGGTGGTGCCCTCGACGGCGTTGCCGGAGGGAGGCGGAATGGTCGTGTGTTCTTCCTTGTGGTGGAGGGGTCGTGGGGGGAGGAGACAGACGGTCCGGTCAGAGGGGGGGCAGCGCGGCCAGTCGGCCACGGACCTGGTCGAGCAGTTCGGGCGGGGCCCCATCGGCGGCCATGCCGACGACGGCCTCGAACGGCATGCCCATTGCAAGCGCGATCAGCGGGTGGTCGGCCAGCCCCGGCAGGAACTCGTCCAGGGTGGCGCGCCCGTCGGCGTCCTCGAGGATCTTCTTCAGCGAGGTGGTCGCGAGGTCGAAGCGGGACGCCCGGGCCGCGACGGCGACGGTCGTGGACGCCGGATCGGGGCGGACGCTCGGGGTGAAGTCACCGAACCGGAGCCCGAAGCCGACCGGGAAGGTCGGGTCGGCGGTGTCGTTCGGGACGTCGGACAGGTTCGCCCGGACGGCGTCCATCGAGGACGGGATCTCGAACGGCAGGCGTCCCCGGGGCTCGGCCGCGCCGAAGACCACCTGCGCCAGCGCCTCGTCGGTGGAGCCGAAGTTGCCGATCACCGTGCTCGCCAGCTCGACCACCGGGGCGAGGATGCCCGGGCGGTCGAGGTGGACGTCGAGGACGAGCGGCAGTCGGCTCGCCAGTTCGCTGAGGTGGGCCAGTTCGTCGGCGTGGAACTCCAGCGAGCCGGCGTGGAAGAACGAGTCGATGTCGCCGGGCTTGCCCCGCTGCTCCCACGGCGCGGACGTCCGGACGATCGCGACGTCCGCCTCCTCAGGGGTGGCGACGACGTGCGCCCAGCCGGCCAGGCTCATGGGCTGCATGCCCTCGACGTACACCTTGGGCTGGCCGGACAGCGGGAGGTGCGCCGGTCCGGCATCGTTCTTGAGGAGGACCTGCGCCGCGGCCTGGACGGCCAGGCCCTCGGCCCGGGCGTCCGGGGTGCCGACGAGGGCGTCCGCGGCGTCCGCGTCGACGAAGGGGCGGTCGAACAGGCCGAGCCGGAACTTCTCCAGCAGCAGCCGGCGGGCGGAGACGCCCAGCCGGGCCTCGCTGACGCGGCCGGCGCGGACGAGGTCCACGAGCACCTGCGGGCGGAACTCGCCGCCGAACTGGTCGACGCCGGCGTCCAGGGCCTTGATCATGCGGTCTTCGAAGCTGAGGTGCTCGACGCCCCAGAACGTGCGCGACAGGATGCCCCAGTCGGTGCAGACGATGCCGTCGAAGCCGAGCTCGTCGCGCAGCAGGTCGGTGATGACCTGGCGGTTGAAGCCGAAGCCGACCTCCTCGTACTCGGTGCCGACCGGCATGCCGTAGTAGGGCATCAGCTGGGTGACGCCGGCCTCGATCAGCTCGCGGAAGGGCTGCAGGTGCTCGGCGAACCGGCCGCCCGGATAGACCTGCTCGCGCCCGTAGGCGAAGTGCGGATCCTCGCCGTCCAGCTGCGGGCCGCCGCCGGGGAAATGCTTGGCCATGGCGGCCACGGACTCGCTACCGAACCCGGGCCCCCGCAGGCCGCGGACGTAGGCCGCGCCGAGGCGTCCGGTCACCTCGGCGCTCGAACCGAACGTCTGCAGCTGCCGCGCCCAGCGCGGCTCGGTGCACAGGTCGACCTGCGGGTGGAGCGCGATCCGGATGCCGACCGCGAGGTACTCGCGACGGACGAGGTCGGCGAACCGCTCGACCAGTGCTTCGTCGTCGAGGGCCGCGAAGCCGAGCAGGTCGGGGAACTGCGTGAACGGGCCCGAGAGCAGCGCGGCGGCCGGGTTGTTCGAGAAGGCGTGCCGCGGATCGCTCGACAGCGTCACCGGAATGCTGGGGCCGCGGCTCAGGGCTTCGGCCTGGACGGCGTTGTACCACTCGGCGATCTCGCGGGCCGAGGGCGCGGTGAGGATGTTCACGTGGTTGATCCGGCGGTCGAGGATCTTCCGGGTCGACGGCGAGCCCATCATGCCCGGGGCGTCGAAGTCGCCGATGGTCGCCATCGGCTGGAACATCAGGCCCGCCTTGTCCTCGAGTTCGAGGCGGTCGACGAGATCGGCGACCCGGGCCTCGGGGTCGAGGGACGCGTCCTGGTACGGGTGCTGCGGTTCGCTCACCGGAACTCCTTCGTTCGGCCGGTGGTCGGCTGAGCTCCAATATCTACACGCGTGTAGGTTTTGTCACCGTTCAGTGCTAAGTTCCTTGCATGAGCCTCGCCACCCGTCCTAACGCCCCCGCCCGCGGGTACGCCAAGGGACGCGCACGGCGGGAGGCGATCGTCCGCGAGGCGTCCGCGCAGTTCGCGGAGAAGGGCTTCGCGTCGGCGACGATCCTCGACATCGCCGCGGCCTGCGACATCTCCCGGGCCGGCCTGCTGCACTACTTCGCCGACAAGGAGGCGCTCCTCGAGGCCGTTCTCGAGGCCCGGGACGCCGAGGACCGCGCCCGGTTCACGCCGTACGCGCGGGCGTCCGGAAGCATCGGCGTCCTGCGGGGCATGGTCGAGCTGGCGGAGCACAACCAGCTGGTGCCGGGCCTGATCGAGCTGTTCGTCCGCCTGTCGACCGAGGCCGCCAGCCCCGACCACCCGGCGCACGAGTATTTCCAGCTCCGCTACGCCCGCATCCGGCGGACGACGGCGCAGGCCCTGGCCGCGGCCGTCGCCGACGGGCATTTGAGCGCGGACCTGGATCCGGCGACGGCCGCGCTGCGCCTGACCTCGCTCATGGACGGCCTGCAGTTGCAGTGGCTGCTGGACCGCTCGATCGACATGGCCGGCGCGATCCGAGGCACGCTGACGGAGTGGATGACCGAGCCCGGACGCCGCGCGTTCGAGGCCGCCGTGCCGAGCGACCGCTGACGTTGCCGGACGAAACCGGGCGAGTCGCCCTCCCTGCTGAGCCCGCTTCTTGGGGATCCCCCACCAAGGACCGGACCACTGGGTCTCGCGCGCCAACGGCGTCCGACTGAGAATGGGTCCATGATCAAGGCACGCACTCTTCGGGAACTGCTCGCGCGGGACGGCGCCACGCCGGCGCCGTGCGCATATGACGCCTTGTCGGCTCGGTGTATCGAGCTCGCGGGGTTCGAGTTGGCGGCCACGACAGGGTTCGGGATGCACGGCACGATGCTGGGCGTCCCGGACAACGGACTGATGACGTTCACCGAGATGATGAGCGCCTGCTACAACATGGCGTCGGCGATCTCGATCCCGTTGATGGCGGACGCCGAGGGCGGGTACGGCAACGCGATCAACACCCGTCGCACGGTGCGCGAGTTCGAGAAGGCCGGCGTGGCCGGACTGTTCATCGAGGATCAGGTGCTGCCGCCGAACTGTCCCTATATCAAGGGCACCCGGCAGATTTCGACCGAGGAGATGGTCAGCAAGATCCGTGCCGCCGTGGACGCCCGCCGCAACCCCGACTTCGTGATCGTCGCGCGCACGGACGCCCCGTTCGACGAGGCGGTGGACCGGCTGCAGGCCTACGCCGAGGCGGGCGCCGACATGGTCAAACCGATGCCGCGCGATCGGGGTGAGCTCGAACGGTTCCCGGGAATGGTGAATGCGCCGATGCACCTGGGATTCACCGCCGGCAAGGAAACAACCCGCGGGCTGACCTGGCAGCAAGCCGGCGAAATGGGGTACAAGATCGTCACGTTCCCATTCTCTGCCCTGTTCGCGTCAGCGTTCGCGCTCACCGCGGTGCTGAGGGAGATCAAGGAGCGCGGCAACGACGAGGGCTTCTCGGATCGTTTGGTCGCCTTTGATGAGTATCTGCACCTCGTGGATATCGAGAAATACACCGAATGGGACCGCAAGTACATGTTCGACCTCGACTGAAGTTCTGGTCTCGCGGGCGTGGACCGAGTGTCGGAGATCCTGGACGCCGTCGGGCGCCGGAGTGTCGCGCTGGCAACGCGGGACGCCGACGCCCTTCGGGCGCTGATGCACGCCGAGTGCGTGTGGACGTCGCACGCTGGCCTGGTCCTGGATCGCGAGGCCTACATCGAGCGGAACACCGGTGCGGTGAGGTTCGCGTCTCAGACGTTCGAGGACGTTTCGGTGCGGGTCGTCGGTGACGCGGCGGTGATCACCGGGCGCGTGATCGACGAACTCGGCGACGGATCGCTGCACCGGATGCTGATCACGATGACGTGGGTCCACGAGAACGGACGCTGGCAACTCCTCGCCGGCCACGCGGGTCCGCGGGTGTAGTCCGATCGGGTGGGCGTCGTCGGCACCGAGGTGACGGACGGCGTCCCTAGGGTGTGCACCATGAGCAACGAGGAGCCGTGGCCGGTCACCATCGTGCCCGCGCGGTACGCGGGCATCTACGAACCGGGTCCTTGGCTGGCATTCGCAAGCCACCCCGATCAACTGCCCGATTGCTGGGACGCCGGGGACTTGCTTTGCGCTGCATTCTGGGGAGATCCGCAGCGGCGGTCCGAGGTCGGCGGTGGAAACTCGCCTCAAGCCGCCTACGAAGATCTCCTCGTCAAGATCAAGCGGCGCAGAGATCGGCCGGCGCAAGGCGGCTGACCCGCACCACGCCTCCACGCAACCCGTCCGGCAATCCCTCGACTGAGACCGCCGAGCGGCCCGCGGGTGATGTACGACCTCCTCTGCGCCGCCTCACCTACCCCGGCGGCACCCATGGGTCAGGTGCTGGTCGACGGCGTCGCGAGCCGGTTGGGTCCGGTTGGACCCGCTGGCCTCCTCCGCGCACATCGGTGCGGCCCTCGTGGTTTGGCGGCCGATGCATCAGCGCCGATCGTCAGTGTGGTGGGCGATCCCGTGACGCTGTCACAAGGGGATGCCTTCCAGACCGTCACGGGTTTGGGCGGTCCGATGCCGTGATGTCACGGGTTTCGAACGCCCGGACGTTATTTTCAGGTGATTCTCAGGTTGAGGGCCTTTGGTGGACGCCGAAACTGTCAGACCCGGTCTCTAGCGTCGTGCTCATGGAAGCCAGCAGGGGGTTGTCGACGGGCAGGGCGCTCGTGGCGATGTCGGACGCCCTGGGTGCGGTCGACCACGGCGAGCGCGTCGGGCTGTCGGCTGCTGTGCGCCTGGAGTTGGTGAAGGACGCGCGGGTCGTGTCTCGGCGGGTGGAGGCCCTCCTCGGGGTGCTCGTTGCTGAGACGGACGCCGCGGGCGCGAGTCTGATCGCGCAGGGGACCCCGACGACCAGCTGGCTGACCTTGGATGGCACCCCGCCAAGCGAGGCGGCCGGTCTGGTGTTCGCCGGCCAGGATCTGGCCAGGCACCAGCCGGTGCAGGATGCCGCCCTGGCGGGTGTGGTGTCGGTGCGGCAGGCGCGGACGATCGCGAAGGTGATGAAGGCGATGCCGACCGGTCTGGACGCCGCCCAGCAAGACGCAGCCGCCCAACTGCTCGTCGGGATGGCGGGCAGGTTGGATCCCAAGCGTCCCGAGAAGGCGGTCCGTGAGGTGCTGGAGCGGGTGGCCCCGGCTTCAATGCCCACCGCCGAGGACGAGCAGCAGCGCCTCGAGGCCCAGCGCAGGCGGGCGTTCGGACGCCGTGAACTCGTCTTCAGCCCTGATGGTGATGGTGCGGTCCGGATCCGCGGCTGCCTACCCGTGTTGGAGGCGTCCCAGTTGGAGAAGCTGGTGGACGCCTATGTCGAGGCCGGACGGCGCGCCGCCCGCGACACCAAAGGACGATCCGAGGGTGAACTCGGACAACAACCTGGACAAGAAACCGATGGGCTCTTCGCGCTCAGTGCCAACGCCGGTTCAGGACGCGGGCCGCTCGATCCGGTGACGCCGGCCCAGCGGCGCGCGGACGCGCTGATGGCGCTGGTGGCCGCGCACGAGCAGGGACGCCGTGCGCCCGGTGTGGGCGGGGACCGTCCGCGGGTCGTGGTGACGATGCGCGAGGGCGAGTTGCGGGAGCGGGCCGAACAGGCGGGCGTCCTGGACAACGGCGCCGAGATCTCGGC